>NZ_JBCOME010000066.1:0-14596 GCF_040924365.1 Ruminococcus sp. 1001136sp1_2201st1_G3_2201SCRN_220225
TTGATTTTGGCATGAAAAATACCTCCAAAGTAACAGATTTTTATATTTAATCTGTCTACTTTAGAGGTATCATATCAATTACAATTCCAGGTGGCTTTTTCAAATTGGGTGTTGATTTAGCACGGTGAAGTATGTATAATACCTGTAAAGTTAAAATATGATAACAAAGAGAGGATGACTGTCGGAAGGTTACAGATTCCGGAATGTGTACCTCATAACAATAAGCGAAAGGCAGGAATAACAAATGCAGGTAATGTACCAGAGCACCAGAGGAAAAGGAGAACCGGTAACCGCTTCCCAGGCTATTTTAAAGGGACTTTCTGAAGATGGAGGACTGTTTGTACCAACACAGATTCCGGCACTTGATGTTTCTATGGATGAACTTTCCAGAATGACTTATCAGGAAACTGCTTATCAGGTAATGAGCCGCCTTCTTACTGACTTTACAGAAGAAGAGCTGCGCACTTGTATCAACCGAGCATATGACAAGAAGTTTGACACAGATGTGATCGCACCTCTTAAGGAAGCTGACGGGGCATATTATCTGGAACTTTTCCATGGTCCTACAATTGCATTTAAAGACATGGCACTTTCCATTTTGCCATATCTTATGACGACTGCAGCAAGAAAGAATAATGTAAAAAATGAAATCGTTATCCTGACTGCGACCTCCGGAGATACTGGAAAAGCAGCACTTGCAGGTTTTGCCGATGTTCCGGGAACCAGGATTATTGTATTCTATCCGAAACATGGCGTAAGCCCGATCCAGGAGAAGCAGATGGTAACCCAGAAAGGTGCCAATACTTACGTTGTGGGTATCACAGGTAATTTTGACGATGCCCAGACAGCTGTAAAGAAAATGTTCAATGATAAAGAACTGGCAGCAGAGCTTTCCCAGGCTGGATTCCAGTTCTCTTCTGCAAACTCCATTAACATTGGACGTCTTGTTCCCCAGATCGTTTATTATGTATATGCATATGCTGCGCTGGTGCGCCAGAACAAGATCGAAGCCGGACAGGAGATCAATATAGTAGTTCCTACAGGAAATTTTGGAAACATTCTGGCAGCATTTTATGCAAAACAGATGGGACTTCCGGTGAACAAGCTGATTTGTGCTTCTAATGAGAACAAGGTTCTGTTTGATTTCTTCTCCACAGGTACATACAATAGAAAGAGAGATTTTATCCTTACCAGTTCTCCATCTATGGATATTTTGATTTCCAGCAATCTGGAGCGCCTGATCTATCGCATTACAGGCGGAAATCCTGAGGAGTGTGCAAAACTTATGGAAAATCTTTCCAAGGGTGGTGAATACACTATTACATCTGAGATGAAAGCCCAGCTGAAGGATTTCTATGGAAACTACTGCTCCGAAGAAGAGACGAAGGAAGCTATCCGCGAAGTATATAAGACAAGTGATTATGTGATTGATACACATACTGCAGTTGCTGCTGGCGTATACAAAAAATATGTGAAAGATACCGGAGATAAGATTCCGGCAGTTATTGCTTCTACAGCAAGTCCATACAAGTTTACCAGAAGTGTTATGGATGCAATCTCCGAGGGACATGAGAATCTGGACGATTTCGGGCTTGCAGACGCACTTGAGAAGCTTTCCGGGGTGGCAGTTCCGAAGGCAGTCAACGATATCCGTACTGCACCAGTACTTCATGACCGGGTAGTAGATGCAGAAGATATGCCTGCAACTGTGAAAGAGATTCTAAAAATCAGTTAAAAATCAGTAAAAAGAATTTGTGCATTTTCTGTTGAAAAACAGTATATACTAGAGTATAATTATTTTTAGAAAATGAATCCTGGGATGTGCGAGGCCCCTTTTATTTTTGAACCTACATTGACATCAAGGGAATCCAATATCGCAGTGCGGATGTCAGACCTCTCGTTGTGGTAGGCAGAAGTCCTGTTGAGGATACCCACCTAGCGGTTAGCTAGGCGTCAAAAGAAAGGGAACGGCATTCTGGGATTTTTTAGAACAGGGAGGCAGGTAATATGGGTGTTACAGCAAAGAAATTTGGAAACTTAACCTCTGGGGAAGAGATTACTTTATACCATCTGGAGAATAAATCCGGTGCATGTGCAGAAGTGATGGATTACGGTGCCATTCTTGTGAAGCTTTGCGTTCCGGACAAAGATGGGGAGCTTACAGATGTAGTGCTTGGTTATGACGATGTTCAGCAGTACGAAGTAAATGGCTGCTTCTTTGGTGCGATCATAGGAAGAAGCGGAAACCGTATCGCAGGTGCCAGATTTTCCCTTTATGGACAGGAATACCAGCTTGACAAGAATGAGAATGACAATAATCTTCACAGCGGCCCCAATGGCTTCGAGAAGAAGATTTGGACTGTTAAGAATACAGATTCTGACAAAAATGCCATTACTTTTTCCAGAATCAGCCCGGATGGCGAGAATGGATTCCCGGGAGAATTCCAGGTGTCTGTTACATATGAATTTACAGAGGACAATACCCTGCAGATTTACTATAGCGGAATCAGTGACAAGGCGACACTGGCAAATATGACCAACCATTCCTACTTCAACCTTACAGGGGAGGGAAGCGGCAAGGTTCTTGATACATATCTTACGATCCATGCCAGAGATTATAATCCGGTGGATGAGTTCTCTATTCCTACAGGCGAATATGCAGCAGTAGAGGGTACTCCTATGGATTTTAATAAGGCGAAAAAGATTGGCCAGGAAATCGAGGCAGACTTCCAGCAGCTGAAGTACACTGGCGGATATGACCACAATTATGTGACTGACAATTACGCGAAAGGCAGTCGGAGAACGGTTGCAGTTGCTTACAATGAGACCTCTGGTATTACGATGGATGTGATTTCGGATTGTCCATGTGTGCAGTTCTATGCCGGTAATTTTGTTATTGATGAGAAGGGTAAGAATGGACATGTTTACAACAAGCGTGAAGGCTTCTGCCTTGAGACACAGGTTGAACCAAATGCAGTAAATGTGGAAGCATTCCATTCACCAGTACTTGAAGCTGGTGAGAAGTATCAGTCTTTTACCGCATATAAATTTGACGTAAGAAAATAATTACAATACAGATATTTTTGTCTGGTTTTCTTCATATACTTTTGTATGAAGAAGACCAGATTTTTTTATGGATTGAATTATTTTCTGATTGTACTGCTGGGCTGGCTGCTTTTGTTTGGAAAAGCCGCAGAAATGAACAAGAGGAGTGAAGAAAGTGCCAAAAGGGAGCAGAAAGAAAAGAAAAAGGAAACTGACGAAAACAAGGTGCAACAACGAGAGCCTTCCATTCGCGTTCTGCTCACAGACTCGTCCTGGCAATCCTGTTATCACCAGTCAGTAACCATAGAACAAAAAGGAAAAGAACATACCTACACCCCGGATTCACAGGAGCTCCAGAATGATAGTCTGCTTCTGGACGGGGGAACTGATGGCATTGCGATTCCCTCTATTGAAAGAGCTCAGAATCCTCCTGTTTATTATGGAACTCTGGAAATTAAAAAGACAGCGCAGGGGCTGCTGATTATTAATGAATTGTCCCTGGAAGCTTATCTGGAAGCTGTAGTCCCAAGTGAAATGCCTGCATCCTATGAAGAACAGGCATTGATGGCCCAGGCAGTATGTGCCAGAACCTATGCAGTTTGCCAGATACAGGAAAACAGTCTGGAAAAATATGGGGTGGATGTAGATGACAGCGTGAATTATCAGGTTTACAACAATTTGGGGGCAGATAAAAGAACAAATAAAGCAGTACAGGATACAAAAGGTCAGATCCTATGCCAGAATGGAGAACCGATCACGGCTTATTATTTTTCTACATCAGCAGGCAGGACAAGCACAGATGAGATATGGGGAGCAGACAGGTCAGCAGCTTATCTGAAAAGTGTAGAATGTGATTTTGACCAGAATATGCCATGGAGCAGCTGGAGCGTGGAAATTCCCTGGGAAACTTTAGAGAAACGATCGGGAAATCTGGAAGGCAGCGGGGAATTTATAGGGCTTCAGGTTATTAAAAAGAATATCAGTGGTGCAGTTACGGGAATGGAGATTGTGACGGAAAATAAAAGTATACAGCTGGAAGGCGAATATGAAATACGGCAATTTCTTTCCCCGGCAGGGTGTTTGATTACAGAAAAAGATGGAAGTATTGTGAACGGCAGTAATCTTCTGCCAAGCGCCTATTTTGAACTGAACGTGAAATCCGGTAAGGCAGTACAGATTCAGGGGAAAGGGTATGGACACGGTGTGGGAATGAGCCAGAACGGGGCAAATGAAATGGCCAGGGAAGGCTATGGCTGGCAGGAAATCCTAAATTATTTTTTTAAGGATATTACGTTGGAAGTGGTGGGGAATAACCTGTCAAAGCGGGAAACATGACATTTTGCAAGGTATTTTTGTGAACAAAGTTCACAGAAAACCCGAGAATTAAGTTTGCGCAGCAAACGCTGCTGTTTGTGCTTGTCACAGGAAGGTTCGTCTTTTTGTGCATCGCGAAGCGTTTACTGATTATGGAGTGAACAGTAATTGTTGCTGTGAACGGAAAGAACAGTAACACCAGGAAAAAGTAGACAGAAAGCATGTTTCGTGATATGATACAAAAAATGATTACGAAAATGTAACAGGAGCAATCATATGGATAAGAAGAAAGAAAAACAGAGCGTTCTCCAGCTTCTGTTCGGTTTTATGGACAGGGCAAATGGAGACCATGTGGGAGCTTATGCGGCACAGGCAGCATATTTCCTGATTATGTCTTTTATTCCGTTTATTCTGTTTCTCACGACTATAATTCGATATACACCTTTAACATACAATATGGTCAGCGAAACCATCCGGGCATTTGTGCCCCACAATATACAGAATTTTGTGCTTACCATTGTATCAGAAGTATATGGCAGAAGCACGGCGGTAGTTCCGATTTCTGCTATCATGGCATTGTGGTCTGCAGGAAAAGCCATGCAATCCCTTACGAACGGACTGAATAGCATTTATCACGTCCATGAGACCCGTAACTGGCTGATTACCAGAATGTATGCAGTTGTTTATACATTTCTGTTCAGCATTGCAATTATTGCAAGTCTTCTGCTTCTGGTTCTTGGAAATCAGATTCAGATTATGGCAGGAAAGTACGTTCCATTCCTTGGGAGAATTATCGGAAAGATCATTGGAGCCAGGACGGCGCTTGTATTTGCCGGACTGTTTCTGATCTTTCTGATTTTGTATAAAATGCTTCCAAACCGTAAAGCTACTTTTAAAAGTCAGGTGCCGGGAGCTCTTCTGATTGCAGCAGGGTGGTCCCTGTTTTCCTATTTCTTTTCTATTTATTTTGACATGTTTCCAGGCTTCAGCAATATGTATGGAAGCCTGACTGCGTTGATCATGGTGATGCTGTGGCTGTATATCTGTATGAATCTGCTGCTGTATGGAGCAGAGATCAACGCTTATTTTGAAAAACAGTTCAGAATGGCCCAGGCATCCATGAGGGAAATGCTCAGCCGCGAGCGCGATGAGGCGGAAAAAGAGCTTAATAAAGAGAAGAAAAAATATCTGGAAAAAGAGAATGAGAGAAAGAAAAAGACTGAGATGAAAGTTTCAGCTGAGAAAAAGAAGGAAGAGCAACAGACAAATTAACCTCTTGACAGATTCACTCTGATGTGGCATAGTTATAAAAGAGAAAAAGCCAGGAAGGTGTTTTTAGGAAATTATTTTCTTTCAGAGAGAGGAAGCCACCGGCTGTAAGCTTCCTTAAGTTCAGATAGTTTCTGAGTTTCGCACCGGAGCCGCGTTTCTGAAATTTCCAGTAGGAAGCGACGTGAAGCTGCGCGTTAAGCGGCGGGAGAGCCTGTATATACAGGAATCAGGGTGGTACCGCGGAATATGCTTCGTCCCTTTTGTTGGGGACGGAGCTTTTTTATTTTCACGAGCAAGAGTCAAAGTCCACGCTTGGGTGAGAACTTGGTGACTGCCGCGAAAATGTAGGAAATACGCAAAGCGGGTTTTTCGCATTGTAAAGTCCTTGGAGCGCGAGCGCTGAACAATCCGCTTTACGAAAGAAAAAATCTGCTATGTAGATATTTTCTTACCTTCCTTCCCCCCCCCCTCATCTGGCAGATTATAAAAATAAAGGAGAAATGAACCATGGATATGAAAGAAAGACTTCAGGAACTGGCTGAGAACGCCAGAGTACGGATTGAAGAATCCGAAGGCCTGGATAAATTAAATGATGTGCGTGTGGCATATCTTGGAAAAAAGGGAGAGCTTACCGCAATCTTAAAAGGAATGAAAGACGTTTCCCCGGAGGAGAGACCGAAGGTTGGCCAGCTTGTAAACGAGACCAGAGCTAAGATCGAAGGTCTTCTTGAAGAGTCCAGACAGAAACTGGAAGAAGCAGTCAGAGAAGAGAAGATGAAAGCAGAAGTAATCGATGTTACCCTACCTGCAAAGAAATCCAGAATCGGTCATCGTCATCCCAACAGCATTGCGCTGGAAGAGGTTGAGCGCATTTTTATTGGAATGGGCTATGAAGTTGTAGAAGGTCCGGAAGTTGAATATGCAGATTACAACTTTACCAAGCTGAATATTCCGGAGAATCATCCGGCAAGAGACGAGCAGGATACTTTCTTTATCAATGATTCCATACTTCTTCGTTCCCAGACATCTCCGGTTCAGGCACGTGCCATGGAAAAAGGAAAGCTGCCGATCCGTATGATCGCACCTGGAAGAGTATTCCGTTCGGATGAAGTAGATGCAACTCATTCTCCATCCTTCCATCAGATTGAGGGCCTTGTAATAGATAAAAATATTACGTTCGCAGACCTGAAAGGAACTCTTGAAGTATTTGCGAAAGAGCTTTTCGGACCAGAAACCAAAACAAAATTCAGACCACATCACTTCCCGTTTACAGAGCCAAGTGCAGAGGTTGATGTTTCCTGCTTCAAATGCGGCGGAAAAGGCTGCCGTTTCTGTAAAGGATCCGGCTGGATTGAAATCCTTGGCTGTGGAACAGTTCATCCCAATGTACTTCGCATGTGTGGAATTGATCCGGAGGAGTACACTGGTTTTGCATTCGGCGTAGGTCTTGAGCGTATTGCGCTTCTGAAATATGAGATTGATGATATGCGTCTGCTTTATGAGAACGACATCCGTTTCCTGAAGCAGTTCTGATTTCTGGGCATCGCGAAGCGTGTAACTGTGAAAGTACTGAGCAGTTACCTTTCATAATATAAATATTAGAGTGAGAAGAGGATTAAATAAATGAATACTTCATTATCTTGGATGAAAATGTATGTGCCGGATCTTGACGTAACCGCACAGGAATATACAGATGCAATGACATTGTCAGGTACAAAGGTAGAAGGCTTCACCAGGCTTGATGCTGACCTTGAAAAGATTGTAATCGGACAGATTGAGAAAATTGAGAAACATCCGGATGCAGATAAGCTGATCATCTGCCAGGTGAATATCGGATCTGAGGTGATCCAGATCGTTACGGGTGCTCCAAACGTAAAAGAGGGAGACAAGGTTCCGGTTGTTCTTGACGGAGGTCGTGTAGCAGGAGGACATGATGGAAAAATGACTCCTGGCGGAATCAGGATCAAAGCCGGAAAACTTCGCGGAGTACCGTCCAACGGCATGATGTGCTCCATCGAAGAGCTGGGAAGCAACCGGGATATGTATCCGGAAGCCCCAGAATATGGAATTTATATATTCCCGGAAAACGCAGTTGTAGGTGAAAGCGCTATTAAGGCTCTTGGACTTGATGACGTTGTATTTGAATATGAGATCACATCCAACCGTGTTGACTGTTACGGTGTTCTTGGAATTGCAAGAGAAGCAGCAGCTACTTTTGGTAAGAAATTTTACCCTCCGGAAGTTAAAGAGACAGGAAATGATGAAAAAGCTTCTGATTACGTAAAGGTAACTGTAGAGAAACCGGAGCTTTGCCCACGTTATTGTGCAAGAGTTGTAAAAAATGTTAAGATCGGACCATCTCCGAAATGGATGCAGCGCTGCCTGGCTTCCAATGGAATCCGCCCGATCAACAATCTGGTAGATATCACCAACTATGTAATGGAAGAGTTTGGACAGCCAATGCATGCTTACGATCTCGATACGATTGCAAACCATGAAATTGTTGTACGCTGTGCGGGTAAAGATGAGAAATTTGTCACACTGGATGGTCAGGAACGTATTATGGACGAGAACGTCCTGATGATCTGCGATGGTGAGAAACCAGTTGGAATCGCAGGTATTATGGGCGGCGAGAACTCCATGATCACAGATGACGTACACACAGTTCTGTTTGAGGCAGCCTGCTTTGATGGAACAAACATCAGACTTTCTTCCAAGAGAATCGGACTTCGTACAGATGCTTCCGGCAAGTTTGAGAAAGGTCTTGATCCGAATAATGCAAAGGCTGCAATCGACAGAGCCTGCCAGCTGATGGAAGAGCTTGGTGCCGGTGAGGTTGTTGGCGGTATGGTTGATATCTGCAATAAGGTCAGCAAGCCATCCCGTGTAAAATTTGAGCCAGACCGTATCAACGGTCTTCTTGGAACAAATCTTTCCAAAGAAGAGATGCTTGGCTATCTTGCAAAGATCGAACTCACCTATGATGAGGAGACAAATGAAATCGTAGCACCGACTTTCCGCCAGGATATCCACTGCATGGCAGATGTTGCAGAAGAAATTGCACGTTTCTACGGATATGACAAGATTCCTACAACTTTGCCATCCGGTGAGGCTACTACAGGAAAAATGCCATTCAAGCTTCGCATTGAAAATATCGCAAGAGATATTGCAGAGTACTGCGGATTCTCAGAAGGTATGACTTACTCATTTGAGAGCCCGAAGGTATTTGACAAACTGAGAATTCCAGAAGATAATGTACTTCGTCAGGTGATCACCATCAGCAATCCTCTTGGTGAGGACTACAGCATTATGCGTACCAGTACACTGAATGGAATGCTTTCTTCTCTGGCAACTAACTATAACAGAAGAAACAAAGACGTTCGTCTTTATGAGCTTGGAAATGTATATCTTCCGAAGGCACTTCCACTTACCGAGCTTCCAGATGAAAGAACCATGTTTACACTTGGAATGTACGGAACCGGTGATTTCTTTGACATGAAGGGCGTTTGTGAGGAGTTCTTCGAAAAAATCGGTATGAAGAAGAAAATGGAGTATGATCCGGCAAGCGGAAAACCATTTCTTCATCCTGGAAGACAGGCCGATATGGTATACGAGGGAACCGTTGTAGGTTACCTTGGAGAGGTTCATCCGCTGGTTGCAGATAATTATGGAATTGGGGAGCGCGCATATATCGCAATGATCGATATCAAGAGCGTTCTTGAATTTGCAAATTTTGACCGCAAGTTTACCGGAATTGCAAAATATCCGGCGGTAACCCGTGACATCAGTATGCTGGTTCCGAAACAGGTGCTTGCAGGTCAGATCGAGGACATTCTTGCTCAGAGAGGCGGAAAGATCCTGGAGAGCTATCAGCTGTTTGATATCTACGAAGGAAGCCAGATCAAGGGTGGCTACAAGTCTATGGCTTATGCGCTTGTATTCCGTGATCACGATAAGACCCTGGAAGAAAGCGAGATTTCTGCGGCAATGAAGAAAATTTTAAATGGTCTGGAAGGCCTTGGAATCGAGTTGAGAAGCTGATGCTTTTATATATTGTAAGACACGGTCTGACGCCCTGGAACCACCTTCATAAGGCTCAGGGTTCAGCAGACATTCCTCTTGCTCAGGAGGGAATTGATCTTGCCAGAAGAACGGGCGAGGCTCTGATGGATGTAAAGTTTGATATCTGTTTTACAAGTCCTCTTACCCGTGCGAGACAGACTGCCCGGTTAGTTCTGGGTGGCCGTGATATTCCTGTGATACCGGATAAAAGGATTCAGGAAATTAATTTCGGGGTTCTGGAAGGACACATTATGAGAACTGGAAATACTATGGAGTCCAACTGCGAAGAATTTGATCTGTTTTTTAAGGATCCTCTGAAATTTCCGCGTCCGGAAAATGGAGAGAATATTCAGGATGTCCTGGATCGTACCAGAGAATTCTGGCTTGAAAAAACCTCAGATCCGTCTCTGGCAGACAAAACGATTTTGGTGTCTTCCCATGGATGTGCAGTGCGGGCTCTTCTCCAGAACCTGTACAAGGATCCTGAACATTTCTGGCATGGATGTGTGCCGCCTAACTGCAGCATTAACCTGGTAGAAGTGAAGGATGGTAAGGCCAGATTCCTGGAGGAAGATAAGGTTTACGCCTGAAAATATGAAATATGATATAATACCCCTGGCTGTATGAAAAAGGTGTGAAACGATTACTGTGAAGGTCGTGAGCAGTAACAGGTAACATTTTTCATTAGGCAAGGGGTATGTTTTTTCTTGTTATTATTAGAAAATTGTGATATTATGATAAAAAATGTACCATTATTAATGGAAAATTCACAAAATGCACCAATTTATTACGATGGAAGCCTTGGGCGTGCAGATTGCGGGAATGATTTTTTAAACAGCTCTGCAGATGCTATAAGCGCAGAGTAGTTGGCATTCATATATGGTGATGCCGTCGACAGACGGCATATCTATTTTGTGAAAATACAAATGGGGAGGCAGACAATGAAGAAAAAAATCACACATTCTGTATTGTTTGTTGCGGTTCTTGCAGGAACCACTGCTTTGACTTTATTTGCCGGCAGGGGGAACTTATCATCTACGATCTACAATTTCGTATTTCTGGCGGTGATCGCAGTCCTGTATCTGATCGCAATGTTTGGTGGAATGTTCCGTATGAATAATCTGAGTACGGCATTTCACAGAGCAGTAGAGGAGCTGAACAGTATGTTCAAGACTCCTGGGAAGACAGATCCCAGGAATCTTACATATTTAGGCGAGCTCTTCGATGATAAATATCTGGATCAGAAGATGGACAGCTTTACAGACAGCATTAACAATAGTAAAGAAGGTCTTGGGGATATTGAGGAATTCATTAATGAAGATGAGCTGGATATCCATGTTCATAAGAAGCTTCTGGAAATGGTTCCGGATATCTTTACCAGTCTTGGTATTTTAGGTACTTTCCTTGGTCTTGTCTGGGGTCTTCGGGATTTTCAGCCTACTGATTACAGTGCCATGACTTCTTCTGTAGAAGCGCTGGTGGAAGGTATTAAAGTAGCATTCCTTACCTCTATTTATGGTATCTCTTTTTCCATTATTTATACCTTTGGGATGAAGGGAGAGTATTCATCCATGACAGAGGAGCTTCAGGGATTCCTTGAAAAGTTTCATTCTTATGTAATGCCTACAGCGGAGAATGAGTCCAGAAATCTGCTGCTTGCAAGCCAGAAGCTGCAGACAAGCGCCATGAAACAGATGGCAGAGCAGTTTTCCGTTCAGATGGCAGACAGCTTTGAGAAGGTTATCACACCTACCTTCCAGAAGATGAATGATTCTCTGGATATGCTGGTTTCTTCTGTAACCAGATGTCAGGAGGATGCTATTCGTGAAATATCGGACGAATTTTTAAAACAGATGAACAATTCTTTCCATATGCAGTTCCGTGATTTCAACGTGGCACTGGATCAGCTGAAAAAGGCACAGAAAGAGAATACAGCTTATACTTCTGCCATGTACCAGACTATGAGCCAGAAGCTTTCTGAGACCTATGACAAGCAGGACAAAGCCATTACAGATATGGTAAGGGAGATGGGAGGTATGCAGACCCGCTACATGTCTACTGCCAATCGTATCCTTTCTGAGAATCAGGAGATCCAGAAGATGCAGCAGCAGGATTATCAGCATATTGTGGATTATCTGAAGGATGCCGAGAAATCTGCAGCTAAGTTCTGGGTTGCCTGCAACCAGGCAATGCAGAAATATGTTGAAACAGCAGCTTCTTCTATTGAGAGAGTAGGGGCTACAGGTCAGGCAAGTGCAGATCTGATCCAGGCAAACAGCAAGATGGCAGAGCAGTTTACGGCCCAGATGGAGGATTTTGCCCAGTATCAGAGACTTTCCTATAAAACAATGGAACAGGTCCGCAAGCTCCTCAGTGAGGTGACTGCAGCGAATACCAGAGATGTATCTCTGATCGCAAGCGGAAGAAATGATTCTGTAGAGAAGCTGGGCAATCTGATTGCTCAGCAGAATGAGGGACAGCAGGCTCTTCTTGAGGAAATCAACAAGAACATGAAAGAGCTTTCCAAGGCGGCACAGAAAGGAAAATTTGGCTTATTCAGATAAGAGGAGATAGACATGCGCAAAAAAAGAAAATCAGGGGATGGAGGCTTTAATATATGGCGCTCTTATTCCGATGTTATGGCCGGCGTTCTGCTTCTTTTCATACTGATCATGTCATTGACGCTTTTCCAGGCTCAGAAGAGCTACGACGAGAGTATTCAGGAGAGAGATGAGAAGCTGGCTCTGCAGGCAGAGTATACGGCTGATCTTCTTGCCAAGCAGAATACCATTGAAGAACAGGAAGGAACTATTAAGACCAAAGATGAGAAGCTGACTGCACTGGCACAGACTCTGGCAGAGCAGGAAGCCAAGTTAAAAGAGCAGCAGGCTCTTCTGAATCAGCAGCAGACGGATCTGGATGAGAAGACCACGCAGCTTAGTGAGCAGCAGACAAAGATCGATAATATTATTGGTGTCAAGGCCGAAGTTGTGGAAGCACTTCAAAAAGAATTCCAGAAAAATAATATCAATGTAAATCTGGATTCCAAGACTGGTGCATTGACACTGGATGCCAGTGTATTGTTTGACGTTGATGAGTCGGAGCTTACAGATGCTGGTAAGGAAGCACTCCGAAACGTACTTCCGATTTACTGTAAGGTGTTGATGGAGGATACTTATAAGAATTATCTTGCTGAGATCATTATTGACGGTTATACAGATACAGATGGTGATTATGCGTATAATCTGGAGCTTTCCCAGCAACGTTCACTTGCAGTGGCACAGTATCTTCTTGATATTCAGGGGGAGTTTCTGACTGAGGATCAGAGCCTGGATCTGCAGGATTACCTGACTGTAAACGGACATTCCATGGCGAATCCGATTCTGGATGCAGATGGAAATGTAGATAAAGAGGCTTCCCGTCGTGTTGAGGTCAAATTCAGACTGAAGGATGACGAGATGATCGAAGAACTGAGTAAGATCATGGCGGGAAGTGAAGAGAGTGCAGCAGATACTGCCACAGAGGCAGGCGCAGATGCAGCAGCTAATTAGTTACATATAATTTTCAAAAGCAAAAGAGTATTTCAAATTCTTAGATCAGAGAAAATGAAATACTCTTTTTGTGTTTACATTTGAAACTCTTTTAGCTGTTTGCGTGGGAAAAAAACAGCTGAAAAAATATGAACAGTTACTATGAATTGCAGGAGGTAGAGACTTCTATAGAAAATTAGTTGCAATTTATCTGTTTCAAGTATAAAATGAGAAACAGAGTGAGTTTATATCATGTTTTACAAAAGAAAAAGTACTGCTGTAGCATTCGCAGCAGCCACAGATAAAAGGAGAGAGTGAAATGTCAACAAAAATCGGACGTAATGATCCATGCTGGTGCGGCAGTGGAAAGAAATATAAAAAATGCCATGAGGCTTTTGATGCGAAAGTAGAAATCCTGCGTCAGAAAGGATATCCGGTTCTGGATCATAAACTGATCAAGACTCCAGAGCAGATTGAGAAGATTAAAGAGAGCTGTCGAATCAATGTTGCAGTACTTGATTATGTGGCAGAGCATATTAAAGCTGGTGTATCAACAGAAGAAATCGATCATTGGGTACATGAGGAAACTGTGCGTCATGGAGGAATCCCGGCACCGTTGAATTATGAAGGGTTTCCAAAGAGCGTGTGTACTTCTGTGAATGAGGTGGTATGCCACGGAATTCCATCTGAGGATGAGATCCTGAAGGACGGTGATATAGTGAACGTAGACGTTTCTACAATTTACAATGGCTATTTTTCTGACTCATCCCGTATGTTCTGTATTGGAAATGTAAGTCCTGAGAAAGAAAAACTGGTCCGCGTAACCAAAGAATGTGTGGAAATCGGTATTTCCAAGGTAAAACCATGGGAACCTATTGGAAATATGGGTCACGCTGTTCATATGCATGCACTTGAAAATGGCTACACAATTGTAAAAGAAATCGGCGGACATGGCGTTGGCCTGGAATTCCATGAGGATCCCTGGGTAAGCTATACTTCCGAAGAGAACAGCGGCGTGATCATGGAGCCGGGAATGATGTTTACCATTGAGCCTATGGTAAATATGGGAAGCGATGAAGTATATACAGATGAGGAAGATGACTGGACAGTACGCACTGAGGACGGTATGCCTTCTGCCCAGTGGGAAGTAACCGTACTGGTAACAGAGGATGGCTGCGAGGTTATCTGTTGGTAATGGTTTTGGAAGGTTGTCTTTGAAAAAAATTTGTGACTTGTTTTATGGGCTTTTTATAAAAATAATGGTTGCAAACAGAAAATAATTATAGTATAATCACTTATGTTGTGAAAAAAGATGGTCCGCTGTTACCGTGATGGGTATTAAGAACATCCAGAGAATAAGGAGAGAATAAAAT
>NZ_JBCOME010000066.1:14750-20639 GCF_040924365.1 Ruminococcus sp. 1001136sp1_2201st1_G3_2201SCRN_220225
CGGAAGCACCAGAGCTACTTTCACAGTAAGAAAAGCTTCCAACGGCGTTGGCGTTGAGAAAACATGGCCGCTTCATTCCCCACACGTAAAGGAAGTAGAAGTTATCCGTCGTGGTAAAGTTCGCCGTGCGAAACTGAACTACTTAAGAGACCGTGTAGGTAAAGCTGCTAAGGTTAAAGAGCTTGTTAAATAATTTCAATTGAAAATTGCTGGTTGCTGTTCACTGGTAATGTTCCGTGAAGTGCTTTCGGGAACGAAGTGAATACGAACAGTGACATTTGCTGCGCAGATGGCCGTGATGACTGTCTGGGCAGCATTTTTTTGATTATTTTTTCTTTTTCTTTTTCGGGATATGTGATAAGATAATAAAGTATCTGGCCTGAGATGAAAAAAGCGTTTTGGAACCAGACGCAGGACATGCAATTATGACACGAATGGAGTAGATATGAGCGACAGAAGAAATAAAAGAGAAAAAGAGCAGTTGTTCAACATGCCGGAAATTGCAAAACTGGAGAAAAAATCTTTTTCTGGTGCCATGGAGAAATTGGAAGACAGTAAACTGAAAAAAGTTTTGATCTGGGTATTCGAGATCGCAGTTACACTGATCTTTGCAGTGCTGACCTCCATGATGCTATTTCAGTCTGTGACGATGCAGGAGAGCTCCATGGAGCCTACTCTGGCAGTTGGAAGCCGGTATTTTGTAAACAAGCTTGCTTATAAAGCGTCCTCGCCGAAACGCGGCGACCTTATTGTATTCCGCACAAATGCAAGTGATGATGCGGCTCTTCATATCCGCCGTGTGATCGGACTTCCAGGTGAGACCATTCAGATCGTGAATGGAAGAATTCTGATCAATGGAGAGACATATAAAGAAGGCAAAGATTTTCCCGCGATCAACAATCCGGGAATGGCAGCCAATGCCATTACACTGGAAGCGGGAGAGTACTTTGTCCTGGGCGATAACCGTAATAACAGCGAAGACAGCCGTTATGGCGATATCGGACGAGTGAATAAGAAATATATAACTGGTAAGCTCTGGTTCCAGATATCCCCGAAGAAAGACATAGGGCCGTTGAATAATTAAACTGTGAGACTTTTATAAAAAATAAGTGATTGTTCAGCACGTTCGCGGTTACACGCTTTGTGGAACGGTATCTGCTGAACAGCTGCAAGAATGAGGTAAATATGAACGTACAATGGTATCCTGGTCATATGACCAAAGCGAAAAGACAGATGCAGGAGGACATTAAGCTGATCGACCTGATCATTGAGCTTGTGGACTCCAGGGTTCCCCTTGCAAGCCGGAATCCGGATATTGACGAGCTTGGGAAAAATAAAGCAAGGCTGATCCTTTTGAACAAATCAGATCTTGGAGATGAACGCCAGAATGAAGCATGGAAAGCTTATTTTCAGGGGAAAGGGTTCTATGTGGTAAAAGTAGATTCCCGCAGCGGCTCTGGTATGAAAGCGATTCAGGCGGCTATTCAGGAAGCCTGCAGGGAGAAGACTGAGAGGGACAGAAGAAGAGGAATCAAAAACCGCCCGATCCGTGCTATGGTAGTAGGAATTCCTAACGTTGGTAAGTCTACTTTTATTAATACTTTTGCTGGAAGAGCATGCGCCAAGACAGGAAACAAGCCAGGTGTAACCAAGGGCAAACAGTGGATCCGCCTAAATAAGAATGTGGAGCTTCTGGATACTCCTGGGATTCTCTGGCCCAAGTTTGAAGATGAGGCAGTGGGAATGCGTCTTGCCTATATTGGCTCTATCAAGGATGATATTCTGAATATGGAGGAGCTTTCCCTTACGCTTATTGATTTCCTTCGGGAAAAATATTCTGGTGCATTGGAGAAACGCTATCAGATCCAGGAGGAAGGCACAGCTGTGCAGATATTAGAAGCAATCGCGCGCTCCAGAGGATGTCTGAAGAAAGGAGAGGAACTGGACTATGCAAAGGCCTCTCTGATTCTGTTCGATGACTTCCGCTCTGGAAAGATTGGAAGAATCACTTTGGAGTGGGTGCCAGAAGAAGGTAAATAATATGCAGAAAATCGGAGAAATAAAGAGTGAGATCCAGGCAGCAGAACCGGGAGAATATGCCGCTCTTTTTGAAAAATACAAAGAGGATACAAGAAGTGGAGTCAGGAAGCTTCTGGAGCAGCTTCATAAGAAAGAAGAGGCTTACCAGAAAGAACTTCTGCGCACAGAAAAGATGAAGGAATTTGAGCGCAAATACGAAGATCTGGGCTATGTGTGCGGAATTGATGAAGTTGGAAGAGGCCCGCTGGCAGGTCCTGTTGTAGCAGGTGCTGTTATTTTGCCAAGAGACTGCAAAATCCTGTATCTTAATGATTCCAAACAGTTAAGCGCAAAAAAAAGGGATGAATTGTATGACGTGATCATGGAGAATGCGGTAGCTGTTGGAATCGGAATGGCAAGTCCCCGGAGAATTGATGAGATCAATATTCTTCAGGCTACCTATGAGGCAATGCGTGAGGCTGTCAGCAAGCTGGAGCCGGTGCCGCAGATTCTTCTCAATGATGCAGTAACCATTCCCGACGTGACCATACCTCAGGTGCCGATTATAAAAGGGGATGCCAAGAGTATTTCCATTGCAGCTGCCAGCATTGTAGCTAAGGTCACAAGAGACCGGATGATGGTAGAGTACGATAAAGTGATGCCAGAATATGGCTTTGCCTCAAATAAGGGGTATGGAGCTGCAGCACATATTGAAGCCTTGAAAAAATATGGCCCAAGTCCGATACACAGGGCAACTTTTATAAAGAATTTTATAGGATAATGTGAAAATTTGAAATGGCTGATGATCCGGATATGAATATGTTTTGCAGTTATGAATACAAAAGATACCTACACAGAAGTATATATGGGAGTTTTTATGCAGAAAAACAAGCGAAAAGTAGGTGCTTTTTATGAAGAAATCGCTGCAGATTATCTGGTTTCCCAGGGCGTGATGATTCTGGAGCGAAATTACAGGAACTGGCTGGGGGAAATCGACCTGATCGGAATGACTGCTGATGGATGGTTGATTTTTGTGGAGGTTAAGTACAGAAGTACGGAACGCTCCGGAAGTCCACTGGCAGCAGTGGACGGCAGAAAGCAGCTGGTGATTTCCAAGGTGGCAGTGGAATATTTGAAGAACCATTACAGAAGCATGGATGTGAGATGCAGGTTTGATGTGGTGGGAATCAACGGCGATAAGATCTGCTGGATAAAAAATGCCTTTGATTTCTGTCAGTGAGCCAGAGCCTGTTTGAAAAAATATTCCTGCAATCTGTATGCCCCACTTTGCGGTATACTATGCCAGAATTCTGTTGACGTAGCTCGCTGCGGCGCCCTTATCCGGACAAAATCTCCCACAAATTGTGACGCACATCTTGCAGAAAGCCTTTTTCAAACACGCTCTAGAGAATGAATTCTTAACAGGTTCGAGAAGAACTGTGAGATCAGAAGAAGAGGAGAATCAGATGAAGATTAAATGGCATAACGAAAATAAACTTCATATGCAAGTAAAAGAAAATAATGGAGTCACCTATCTTACTTATCCCTCTTTTGAACAGTTCCCGGATATTGTGCATTGTTTCAGTACAAGACTTGGCGGTGTAAGCCAGGGAATTTTTTCATCTATGAATCTTAGCTTTACAAGAGGTGATGAAGAAAACGCGGTAAAAGACAATTATCGCAGACTTAGTGCAGCGGTAGGCTTTTCTTTGGAAGATATTGTCACATCTGATCAGACACACACTACAAACGTGCAGCTGGTGGGGGCAGAAGACAGGGGGAAAGGTGTAACGCGTCCAAGAACATATAAAGATGTGGATGGAATGATCACCAATGTTCCAGGTGTTGTTTTATGCACCTTTTATGCAGATTGTGTGCCGCTGTATTTCGTAGATCCGGTTCACAAAGCCGTGGGCTTGTCTCATTCCGGATGGCGCGGGACAGTTGGGAAAATCGGTAAGGTGACTATAGAGAAAATGGCAGAGCAGTTTGGCTCAGATCCGGAGGAAATTTTTACGGCAATTGGTCCCTCTATCTGTCAGGATTGCTATGAAGTAAGCGAAGATGTGATTCTGGAATTTCAGAAAGCTTTTGAAGAGAAGTACTGGGAAAGGCTTTTTTATAAAAAGAAGAATGGTAAGTACCAGCTGAATCTTTGGGAAGCAAACCACATTATTTTTCTGGAGGCAGGAATAAAAGAAGATCATATTTCCGTGCCTGGAATTTGCACCTGCTGCAATCCGGAATTCCTCTTTTCCCACAGGGCATCCCATGGCAGGAGAGGAAATCTGGCAGCTTTTCTGGGCATTCTTCGGGAAAAATAATGTGCCAGACACGTATAGATGCGGTTTACGATCCATGCAAATATGTAAATATAAAGAAGCCCTGTGCCACAAACGAGATAATGTGGAACAGGGCTTTGTTTGTTTATTTATTGTCTATTACTGATTTACACGCTTCATCAGATCCATGATCTTCTCATTGCTGGAACGAACCTTCTCAACAGAAACATCATGGTTGATGATATCCATAATACTTGCAAGATATTTGCTCATATTTGCTTCCACATAGTAAGGTCTGGTAAGAAGCTCCGGAATACGGTAATTCAGGTTGGTTGTGATAACCTTGTCAATCCAGCCTTTCTCATAGTAAGCGTCAAATTTATCCATACCTTCTGTAAACAGACCGTAAGTAGTGCAGATGAATACACGGTTGGCGTGACGTTCTTTGATCTGTTTGGCAACGTCAAGCATACTTTCTCCAGAAGAAATCATGTCGTCGATGATAACAACGTCTTTGCCTTCTACAGAGTCGCCAAGGAACTCATGAGCTACGATGGGGTTCTTGCCATTTACCACTGTGGAATAATCACGTCTCTTATAGAACATGCCCATATCAACGCCCAGAATATTGGAAAAATATACGGCTCTGGACATAGCACCCTCATCCGGACTGATGATCATGAGATGATCATTGTCAACCTGGAAATTGTCAACGTTCTTTATCAGCGCTTTCAGGAACTGATAGGTTGGGAAAAAGTTGTCAAAACCATTTAACGGAATGGAGTTCTGCACACGCGGATCATGAGCATCAAAAGTGATGATATTGGCTACGCCCATATCACTTAATTCACGAAGTGCCAGTGCGCAGTCAAGAGATTCTCTCTTCTTACGTCTGTGCTGACGGCCTTCATAAAGGAATGGCATGATTACATTGATACGATGTGCCTTACCTGTAGCTGCGGAAATAATTCTCTTCAGATCCTGAAAATGGTTATCCGGAGACATGTGATTCTCGTGACCGCAGACAGTGTATGTGGAACTGTAGTTGGTAACATCTACCATAATGTAAAGATCAGTTCCTCGGACAGATTCCTTAATGATTCCCTTACCTTCACCGGTACCGAAACGCGGACATTCGCACTCCACGATAAAAGAGTCTTCGCTGTATCCCTGTGGGATATTGTCAAGGCCTTTCTTTTCTACAAGTTCCTTACGGAATTTTACCAGGTTTCTGTCTACCTCCTCTGCAAGTTCGCGGCAGCCCTCCAGCGCTGCGATACGAATAGGTGCGACAGGCATAGATTTCTCAAGCAATTCTATGTTCGGCATGATATTCCTCCTAAGTAGTATGCTAATTATCGATTCGATTATCTGCAAAAAATGGGGACACGTGTCCTTTACCTTTACAGATCTCTTCTTTATATTTATAACATTTGCCCTAAATGTCGTCAAGGAATTTATTGATTTTTACTTGAAAAATTACCCGGACGTGAGAATGAAATGAAATTTTTTGTGTCAAGCGTTTTTGAAAATGTCCTAAAATAATTGAAGTATTAGCCCCGGCTTTTTGCTGGGGCTTGTTATATTG
>NZ_JBCOME010000067.1:0-19847 GCF_040924365.1 Ruminococcus sp. 1001136sp1_2201st1_G3_2201SCRN_220225
TTTTTTGCCAATCTATCATTGCCAAGAAAGTATCGGGAAACCAATCACTCCCCCTCCCCCTCTGTCGAAAGTTCCTACGCACAAATAAGTCCCAGCCATTGCCCGAATGCGTCCGCCTTTAACAACTTTCAACACATTAAATAACAAGTTAAGGTATTTTCTTGTATGTGAAAATAGGCTATAATATAAATAATTCAAGCAAAGTAAACGAGGTGTACTATGGGAAAATATATAATGGCATTGGACCAGGGAACTACCAGTTCCAGATGTATTTTATTTGATAAAAAGGGAAATATGTGCAGCGTAGCACAGAAAGAGTACAAACAGTATTACCCGAAGCCAGGCTGGGTGGAACATGATCCGAAGGAAATCTGGTCCTCCCAGATTTCAGTGGCTACAGAAGCCATGAGTAAGATCAGTGTAGATGCAGAGGATATTCACGCTATCGGAATCACGAATCAGCGAGAGACTACGATTGTGTGGGATAAGAAGACAGGAGAGCCGGTTTATCCGGCAATTGTATGGCAGTGCCGCAGAACAGCTGATATGATTGAGAAGATGGAAAAAGACGGCATGTCAGAGTTGGTTCGAAAGAAAACCGGTCTGATTCCGGACGCCTATTTTTCCGGAACGAAACTGAAATGGATCCTGGATCATGTAGAAGGTGCCAGAGAGCGTGCGAAGAATGGGGAACTTCTCTTTGGAACAGTAGATACCTGGCTGATTTGGAAATTGACAAAAGGGAAAGTTCATGTGACGGATTACACCAACGCTTCCAGAACCATGCTTTTTGACATCCATGAGAGAAAATGGGATAAAGAGATTCTGGAATACCTGGATATCCCAGAGTGCATGCTGCCGGAAGTGAAGCCAAGCAGTTGTATTTATGGTTATACCAATGAGAATCTGATCGGGGGCAGAATCCCAATTGCCGGGGCGGCAGGAGACCAGCAGGCAGCTCTTTTCGGACAGTGTTGCTTTGAGTCAGGTGATGTAAAGAATACATATGGTACCGGCTGCTTTATGCTTATGCATACAGGAGATAAGGCAGTAGAGTCAAAGAACGGACTTCTTACCACCATTGCAGTGAAAGCAGACGGAACACCGGGATATGCCCTGGAGGGAAGTGTTTTCGTGGCAGGTGCTGCTATTCAGTGGCTGAGAGACGAAGTGGGAATTCTGGAGAGTTCCCCGGATTCTGAGAAATATTGTCTGTCAGTGCCGGACACAAACGGCGTATACGTGGTTCCTGCGTTCACAGGTCTCGGTGCACCATACTGGGATCAGTATGCAAGAGGCGCTATCCTTGGTCTTACCAGAGGCGCAGGAAAAGCTCATCTGGTGCGTGCCACGGTAGAGTCCCTGGCCTATCAGGTACACGACGTTCTGGAAGCCATGGAGAAGGATTCTGGCATTGATCTCAGCGCTCTCCGCGTAGACGGTGGCGCCAGCGCCAATAACTTCCTCATGCAGTTCCAGGCTGACCTTCTCGACACTCAGGTGGTCCGTCCAAGCTGCATCGAAACCACCGCCCTTGGCGCCTCTTATCTTGCAGGGCTCGCCACCGGTTTCTGGAAAGACGCCTCCGAAGTAAAAAGCAACTGGCAGATCGGCCGTCAGTTCACCCCACAGATGACAGAAGAGGAGCGTAAGAAGAAGCTGAAAGGGTGGAAGAAGGCTGTGAAGTGTACGTTTGAGTGGGCGAAGGATGAAGAAGAATATAAGTAAAAAATGCCACATAATCAGGAATTTATTTTTACACTTTACAATAAACGTGTGATTTAAAATCCACTTTAACATGTATAATAAAGAAAATAGATCTGACCATAGAGCAATTTCAGGTTTCCCAGAATCTCCTTTCTGCTCTATGGACAGTCTTTCAAGAAAGTAGCATTTACTTTGATCAAGACAGTTACTTTGAATAGGAATCAGCAGCTGACAGAAGAACAGAGTCGGCAAATTGAAAAAGCCACTAAAAGAGAAATTGTTAAGTTAAAAATGATTGTTTAAGAGGGGGAATTTTATTCTGCTTTCTTATACTTAATATAATTCACCACCATCATCGCTAACTTAAACGTTAACGCATCCTCAAAGGTTCGGATATCCAGCCCGAATTTTTTCTGCAGCTTTTCGAAGCGGTACACCAGTGTATTTCGGTGTACGTAAAGCTGTCTGGAGGTTTCGGAAAGATTCAGGTTATTTTCAAAGAAGGTGCGGATGGTAGTGAGTGTTTCGTCATCAATAGAATCCAGAGTCTCTTCTTTGAAAAACTCATCGATAAACATCTCGCAGATCTCCACCGGCAGTTGATAAATAAGACGTCCGATTCCCAGGCGGTTATATCCGAAAACATTTTTGCCAGTATAGAAAATCTTGCCCACTTCCAGGGCAGTTCTCGCTTCCTTGTAAGCATCCGGGAGCTGCTTCAGGTCATCTGCAATATTGCTGTAGGAAACCCAGGCGGAAGTCATGGCCTCTGTATTCAGCATGTCCACCAGCATATGGGCAATATCATCCAGATCGGAATAATCCTCAGAAGGCTGGAGTTCACGGAGAATAATAATTCCGGAATCGTCGATAGCAGTAATAAAATCTCTTGTCTTAGCTGCAAAAATATTACGGATAGTAGCCAGGGCATTTTCGTCTTTGCTCTGTTTGGTCTCCACCAGGAAAACAGCACGCCGTACAGTGGTTGTGATATGAAGCTTTTTCGCACGGTTAAAAGCGTCTACCTCAGAATAGGAGCCAAGGAGAAGATTCTGCATAAATACGTTTTTGTCGCTCTTTTCCATGTAAGCGGTAAGCAGGCTCTCAATCTGGCAGACAGCCAGTTCCCCGATGGTGGAAGCGGCCTCTGAATTTCCCCATACAATCAGGATATACTGAAGCTGGTGACTCTCTGTCACTTTATACAGCCGGCAGTTCATATTGGAAATACACAGCGCCTCATCTTCCTTAAATTCTTCCAGCTTCTCTTCAGATGGAAGGGCTCTGTCGCAGGTGCTGATATAAATAGTGTTATCTAAATTTACAAGGCAGAAATCCAGATGACTGATATTCTTCCAGTCTTCCAGACATTTCTGGAGAATCTGAAGTAATTTCATAGGTGTGCTCCTTTAGTAGAAAAGTAATAAAGTTTGCTCAAGGTGTGCGTACACACGAAGCGCGTCCGGCGTCTGTGGCTTGGACTTGCTAAGTGTCCGGGTGTGCATTCGCACTAAATTCGCACTGCACCTGTGGGCTTACGCTCATTAAGTGCTCATAGTATACCACAAAAAAGCCTCAGGGGAAAACCCCTGAGGCCTAACTAAATTCATTCTTCTAAATATTAGTTGCAGATAGTAAGCTCTGTCTCTTTATCAAAGAAGTGAGATTTCTCCATATCGAATGCGAATTTGATTGTATCGCCTGTCTTGGAGTTTGTACGAGGATCAACTCGTGCTGTAACCTGAGTTCCGTTTACATCGAAGTACAGGAATACTTCAGCACCAAGAAGCTCATAAACTTTAACGGTAGATGTCATTGGAACGCTTGGAGAAGCCTCGATGAACATCTGGGAATCATGAATATCCTCTGGACGGATACCAAGAACAACTGTCTTGCCAACATAACCGCCGTCTTTCAGCACTTTCGCTTTCGCTGCTGGGATAACAATGTCATACTCACCAACTTTAGCAATAAGGTCGCCGCCTTTTTCAGCAATCTGAGCGTCAAGGAAGTTCATCTGCGGGGATCCCATGAATCCTGCAACGAACAGGTTGCCTGGCTGCTCATAAAGGTGCTGTGGTGTATCAACCTGCTGAACAACACCATCTTTCATAACAACGATTCTGGTACCAAGGGTCATAGCCTCTGTCTGGTCATGTGTTACATAGATGATTGTTGCGCCCAGTCTCTGATGGATCTTGGAAATCTCGATACGCATCTGAACACGAAGTTTAGCATCCAGGTTGGAAAGAGGCTCATCCATAAGGAATACCTTAGGATTACGAACGATAGCACGTCCCATAGCAACACGCTGTCTCTGTCCACCGGAAAGAGCCTTAGGTTTACGATCAAGAAGCTTCTCAAGGTCAAGAATTCTGGCAGCTTCTCTAACAGCTTTGTCAATCTGGTCTTTCGGAACTTTACGAAGTTTCAGACCAAATGCCATGTTATCATATACTGTCATATGAGGATACAGAGCGTAGTTCTGGAAAACCATTGCGATATCACGGTCTTTCGGCTCTACATCGTTCATAACCTTGTCACCGATCTTTAATGTACCACCGCTGATCTCCTCAAGACCTGCGATCATACGAAGTGTTGTAGATTTTCCACATCCAGATGGTCCAACGAAGATGATGAACTCTTTGTCTTCGATTTCAAGGTTGAAATCTTTAACTGCCTGGAAACCATTCGGGTAAGTTTTGTTAATGTGCTGTAATGATAAGCTTGCCATGATTTTTCCTCCAAATTTCTCAATTAATTATTATAATCAAAATTGTTTCGATGCTTTTTTCATCTGATGTTAGTATAGCGAAAACCACTCAAAAGGGCTAGGGCAGAATCGTACAAACTTTTAAACAGTTTCTTGTCAATCTGACGAAAAAGCAGTAGCCTTTGGTGCCCGCTTCTCATTTATGAACATTCCCTGTAGTAATTTTGCATGAAAAAGCTGTTGAAACCAGTCACATTTGCACAAAAAAAGGTAGTAGATGTTCAGTCCGCAGCCATGCATAGTTTCATAATTGCCCTGGCCTTTGGCTAAAATGACGTCTGCGCCCTGCAAAAGCTCCCTGGCATGTGTACTGATTCCATGAAACCAGGTACCTCCCACATCGCTGCCGTTACCAAGCACCGGTACAATATCTGTAAGACCGCAGAACTCCGCATCTTCCATGGTAGCGTCGTTTCCGGCAGGCAGACCGCGCACCAGCGCTGTGACCCGTATATTCGGAAATGTTTTCTTCAGTATCTGAATGGCAATCTTATCAAGGACGATCTCACCGCAGTTATCGGTAATATATACAACATTTGATGCCTTTTTCATGTCCTGGCAGAAATTCCTGTATTCCTGTTCATCCAGTTCATCCTTATTTTCACTTTTAATAAGAGAAAGTGCAGTTTCCTTGCTGACTTCCGGAAGTGCGGCAAAATCAATATAGTTGCCAGTGCGGGCGTAAATAAGGGCAGCCCTTAATGGATCAGCAGAATAGCGGATGGCAGAGAGAAGGTCCTCCTCCAGATCCAGCATAAGCTGGTCATATTCCCTGTTGATCTGGGAAAAATCCTCCATAGGAACGCCCCAGAAGGAGCAGTAGAATTTCTTAAGTTCCGTGGAAATGCTGGGAACACAGTCCTCTTCTTTCGGCTGGTCAAAACGCCGGCGGATTTTTTCCATATATTGCTTCTTCCTGTCCTCATCGTCAAAATGACGGATCTTTGCCTCCTGTTTCCGAAGCTGACAGGCCATACATTTTGGATTTAATTTCATAGATGCCTCCTGAAAATGAAATGTCGAATATCAAATCGAAAAAAATATAGTTAAAATTATTATAACAGAAATTATCTGACAAAACCATACTTTGCCTGCAAAAAATAGAAACCCGGCGCGAAATCATGCGAATGCACGACTCTTTGCGCATCATGAAGCGCGTCGCTGTAAAGGGTGTGAACGCCAAACGCTTACTGAATTGGAAAATACGCGTATCATGGCAAAAAAGAACATAGAAAAACGTTTAATTACAAGCATAATATAGTAATAATGCATAAAATAAAAAGATAAAATCTATAATAATAGCCGAAAAAAATAAATGGTATTTACAAATCCCATTTAGCGTGCTACTATCTGTTTAAAGACAAGTAAAACGATTAACAAGAAACCAGTAAAACAGAAGAAAAACAAGGTATTAATCCTGTTTTTTTATTTTTTACAAAGGAAATTAAACGATTAATTAAAATCGACAAAGGCAGGTGCAAAAATGAAAAAACACTTGAAGCAGTTGGATCTGAAGAGAATCCGGATCACAGACAGCCTGTTTGGGGAGTATGTAAATAAAGTAAGCGAGAAGATCATTCCCCATCAGTGGAAGATTCTTAATGATCAGCTGGAAGATTCAGAGCCTACCTATTGTATCCGCAATTTCCGCATTGCCGCAGGAGAGGAAAAGGGAGAGAGAAAAGGAGTTGTTTTCCAGGACACAGACCTTTACAAATGGCTGGAATCCGTTGCCTACACCATAGCCGGAGGACGGGGAGAGAATCTGGAAGAATTGGCAGATGAAGTCATTGACCTGATCGGGAAAGCCCAGGAGCCAGATGGTTACCTGAACACTTATTTTTCCATCAATGCTCCTACGAAGAAGTGGACCAACCTGGTGGAAGGCCACGAACTGTACACAGCCGGACATATGATCGAGGCAGCTGTTGCCTATTACCAGGCAACTGGCAAGGAGAAATTCCTGAACATTGCCAGAAAAAATGCAGATCTTATATGCCGGGTATTTGGTACAGGTGAAGGACAGAAGCGAGGCTATCCGGGCCATCAGGAGATTGAACTTGCACTGGTGAAGCTTTACCGGGTGACTGGAGAAAGAGCATATCTGCACCAGGCAGAGTACTTCATCCGGGAGCGAGGCAGAAATCCTAATTATCTTCAGGCAGAGATTGAGGGAAGAGGACATCCGGAATTTTTTCCAGAGTTCGAGAGATACGATTTGGAATATTCACAAGCTCACAAGCCTCCTGTAGAACAGGACGAGGCAGTAGGACATGCAGTCCGGGAGATGTACATGTGCTCCGCAATGGCAGATCTTGCCGGGGAAAATGATGACCAGCAGCTTAAGGATGCATGCCAGAGAATCTGGAATAACATGACAGACCGCAGGATGTACATCACAGGAGGAATCGGAAGCAGCGGTTTCCGTGAAAGATTTACTACTGACTATGACCTTCCAAACAGCACCAATTATTCTGAAACCTGTGCGTCCATCGGTGTGATGATGTTTGGGCAGAGAATGGCAGCCATCACAGGAGATGCCTCTTATTATGATTATGTAGAGAAGGCATTGTACAACACCGTGATTGCAGGAATCAACATTGCAGGAGACCGGTATTTCTATGTAAATCCTCTTGAAGTGGTTCCGGAATTCTGCACAGAGCACACTTACATGGAACATGTAAAGCCGGTAAGGCAGAAATGGTTTGGAGTTGCCTGCTGTCCGCCAAATGTAGGAAGGACACTTGCTTCCCTTGGACAGTACATATATGCAGAAGACGAGTATGGTGTTTATATTAACCAGTTCATCTCATCCACTGCAGATACAGAAGTCCGGGAGAGCAGGCTGAAGATAAAAATGAATTCCACACTTTTGCAGGATGGAAAGGTTCAGATTGAGGTACAGTCCTCAGGACCAGGAAATTTAAACATCCGTATTCCATGGTATAGCGAGAAATGCGAATGTGTGCAGAATGGAATTTCCATCGAGATACAGCCGGAGAAAGGCTATCAGAGGCTTAGCATTTCACCTGGAGATACCTATATCAGTCTTGACTTCCATGTGAGCCCAAGGTGGATGGGAGCCAACAATGGGGTGAGGGCAGATGCAGGAAAAGCCGCTCTGATGAAAGGTCCTCTTGTATATTGTCTGGAGGAAAAGGAGAACGGAAGATACCTTTCCGAGATTTTCATAGAAGAGAATACTTCTATAGAAGAAACGGCTCCGGCGGAAGAACTGGTAGGAAATGTTCCAACTCTTTCCTATAAAGGAATCCGTGTAAGGAACAAAGGAGCAGCCGGTGAAAACCAGTTATACGGAAACGTAGAGCTGGAAAAAGAAGAAGTTTCTCTGCAGGCGGTTCCGTATTGTATGTGGAACAACCGGGGAGAAGGTGAGATGCTCGTATGGCATAAATTACGGGTCTGATTCGTAACCTATTGATTGCCGGTACAAATATAAGCTGAAAATATAGTGCAATCTAAAAGCAGCATAACTGATGCATGGATTTGAAATCTAATGCAGCAAAAAAATGGGGGAAGTCAGAAACAGTAAATGTTTACAGCGGCCAGGCAAAGCCGTTATAATAAGACTAAGAAAAGGAGAAGTAGAATGAAGAAAAAACAGTTATTGGGGATTTTACTTGCAGGAACAATGATGGTTGGAGCAGCAGTTCCGGTTTTTGCGGCAGATGGTGACAGAGTGAAGATCACATATGCTCAGTGGGGAAATGAAACTGAGACAGCCGCTACACAGGCAGTTGCGGATAAGTTTAACAGCGAGCAGGACAAGATTGAAGTAGAAGTTGTGAAGATCGACCACGACACCTACGTTACCAAGCTGAACGCTATGGCAACAGCTGGTGAGCTTCCGGATACCGGTATTATGAGTGAGGCCGGCGTTCTGAAATTTGCTGAGAACGGACTTCTCGCAGATATCAGTACAATGTATGGCGAAGGCGATGCCAAACCACTTGACTGTCTGACCTTCCGCTATGAAGGCACACCAGTTGCATATTCTGCAGCAAACGAGGTTCTGAACCTCTGGTACAACAACGACCTTCTGAAAGAGGTTTGCGAGAAACAGGGAATCGATCCATCCGAAGTTACGCCTCCGGCTGATGCTGAGAATGCATGGGATTGGGATACTTTTGTAGAGACAGCACAGAAGCTGACACTGGATATCAATGGAAAGAATGCTCTGGATCCAGATTTTGATCCGGATAACGTAGATATTTACGGATGCACCATTAATACACTGCCATGGCAGCTGGAAGTCTGGGCGAAATCAAATGGCGGCGGATATTACAGCGAAGACGGTTCTGAGTGTACCATAGACTCTCCGGAAACAGTAGAAGCGCTTCAGAGAATTGCAGATCTGTCAGATGTTTATCACTGCGCACCTCCTGTAACAAGTGCTGCAAATGCCCTTGAGTCCTCCCTTGGAAGCAAAAAAGTGGTTATGGCAACAGATGGTGCATGGAACGTGGGCACCTTCCTTGGACCAAGCGCTGATTTCGATTATGGCGTAGGTGTTCTTCCTTACATGAAAGAGAAAGTTACAATCTGTACTGGCGGACCAAACGTGGTATTCTCCACCACAGAGCATCCTGAAGAAGCTATGGAATGGCTGAAATGGTACTATCAGGAAGAGAATTCCTGGTCACTGATCGAAGCCGGAACATGGATGCCGATCCTGGATTCCTGGTATACAGATCCTGAGAAAACAGACAAATGGATCAGCAACCCGAACTATCCGGATAAGGATATGTACAAGAGCGCAGTTGTTGATTACGCTATGAACAATGCACAGTCCACATCCTGGTATTATGTAAACGGAACAGAAGAGTTCAACGCAACTCTGGATTCTGTATTCTCAAGTGTATGGGCTGGAGAAGAGACCATGGAAGAAGCAATCAGCGAGAACCTGGAAGAGCTTCAGGACATTTTTGCTGAGAACAATGGCTGATAAAACGAATGCGTAAGCACAAATGTTATCCTGAAAGGTGATTGGAAATACATTGTGGCTTATAACAGTGAAGGTTGAAATTGCCATAAATATTGAATGAAGCAGCAGTGAAATCTGCTGGATCATTAGGGGAATGTAGCAAAAGCAACTGGGCTGACCGGTTACTGTTCAAGGATGATATCCCATATTCCGGACAGATAACGGTCAGCCCTATTTTAAGAGGTGCGGGCATGAAATCAAATAAGAAAAACAAGATGCAAGTGAAATCAAGAGCCGGTAGAAAAGAAGAAAGGACCGCTTATCTCTGTCTGATACCGGCATTTCTTGGAGTAAGTCTGATCAGTTATCTACCGACTTTGGCAGTGTTTGTTTTAAGTGTGTTTAAGTGGAATGGTCTTTCCTCACCGGAGTTTGTGGGAATGGACAACTTCCAGCGTATTTTTACAAAGGATATTTATTTTACAGATTCTATAAAAGCGACAATTTTGTACGCTCTTCTGGCTGTGGTAGGCGCTATTATTTATTCTCTTCTGGTAGCCCTGCTCCTGAATATGAAAATATGGGGACGGACAATTTTCCGTTCTATCTTCTTCATTCCGTACCTTTTACCTGCAATTGGCGTGTATAAGGGATGGCAATGGTTATATGAAGGCAACTTCGGACTTTTTAATTTTGTTCTTCGAATGCTTGGAATGAAGCCCCAGAGGTTTCTGGACAGTCCGAGTCAGGTTGTGCCTTCCCTGGTGGTAATTGCAATCTGGACAAGTGGAAACCTGATCGTAGTATTTCTTGCCGGACTTCAGAATGTTCCGCGTGTATATATGGAAGCTGCGGAAATTGATGGCGCAAATGCATGGCAGCGTTTCTGGAATGTTACGATTCCCAGCATTTCTCCGATTATTTTTTATAATGTACTGACAGCTTTGATCACACACCTTCAGGTTATCAATCCGGCACTGGCGCTCACAGATGGTGGACCGGGCAAAAAGTCCATGTTTATGTCTTATGTCATTTATCTTTATGCATTTAAGAAAAATAAGCTGGGATATGCTGCCGCTTATTCGGTTATTTTCTTTATCCTGGTTGGAATTTTTACAGCAGTACTCTTTAAGACGCAGAAAGAGCAGATTTTCGGAGAGGGGGAATGAGAAATGGCTGGAAAAATGGCAAGCAGAAAGCGAAAAGAAAAAGCCTTTAACCTTCTGGCATTTTTCATTGTATTGATTCTGGCGGCTCTGGTGCTTCTACCAATCTGGTGGATATTCCGGTCTTCTTTGATGAGTACGGCTACACTGAATGAGTACCCGCCTTCTTTTATTCCTCACGAGTGGCTTTGGTCAAACTATTCCAAAGCGTTGGAGACTTTTGAGTACTGGACATATTTTAAGAACACCTTTACCATTATTATTCCGGCAGTTACCTTTGGTACCATTACTGCCATCTTCTGCGGATATGCTTTTGCAAGACTTCGTTTCCGTGGGAAAAAGCTGATTTTCAACATCTGTGTTGGAACCATTCTTCTTCCGGGTATGGTAACTTTGATTCCTCTGTATATTTTCTGGACGAAGGGAATGGGACTGGGTGATACATACTGGCCGCTGATCCTGCCGTTCTTAACTGGCGGCGGATTCTTCAATATTTTTCTGATCCGTCAGTTCCTGATGACAATTCCCAAGGAACTTGACGAGGCAGCTTCCATTGATGGTGCTGGAAGAATGAGAATCCTGTGGACGATCCTTGTTCCCTCTATCAAACCTGCGGTAGTGGTTGTTGGAATGATGCTGTTTATTCAGATCTGGAACGACCTGCTTCAGCAGATCATTTACATTAACAGCATGAGTAAGTTTACCTTTGCCATTGCGCTGACTAACTTTACCGGTTCCTTCGGAACCAACTGGCCGGTGGCGCTGGCGGCAACGTTTATGACAATTCTTCCTGGTATTGTGATCTATATCTTTGGGCAGAAGAGCTTTGTGGAAGGTATTGTACTCACTGGTATGAAAAATTAAAAATATAACAATATTGATAATTTCAGGCAGGGTGAAAGCCCTGCCTGAAAGAAGTCTGGGAGATGCTTATGAGACTGACAAAAAGATTTATGGACTGGTATCAGGGAAACAACGATAAAGAAAAGGAAACACCAGCAGGTGGTATAAAGAGAGTTGGTTATGTGCTCTGGAATTATGTAGGAAGACTGGTTGTGGTGAATATGCTGTTTCTTTTATGCTGTATTCCTATAGTGACTATTCCCGCTGCCCTGGCAGCTTTAAATCGTTATCTTCTGGGAATTTACAGAGTGGGATATGGCTTTTCCTTGGAGGATTACTGGAAGGAATTTAAGTCTGGTATTCTGAAAAATCTTCCTGCCGGACTGCTCACAGGCGGTCTTGGGTTTTACGCATATTATCTGATGAGCCTTGCAGGTAATTTCGACAGGGGAACGACTCATGACGTGCTTATTGGGTGTGGAATGGGAGTAATGATTTTTGCGATTCTGATTGGAGCTTACTATTTCGTAATGTCTGCCATGCTGGATCTGGGAGCTGGCGCATTGTTGAAAAACACACTGATCCTCATGACAGTGGAGTGGAAAATGAGTATTGTGATTGTGGTGACAGTGGTAATTGCTGGCGGCATTTTGCTGGCTCTGGCACCATATTCCCTGTTTCTGCTGCTTACCATTGGTGTTTCCTTTCCACAGATGCTTGTTTATGCCTGTGTCAATCGGGCTGTTGAGAGAAGAATCCTGCAGCCCTTTGAGAGGCAGAATGGTGGAGTAGCAGAGAAGTGAGAAAAAACTTCTTACCTGGAGCGAAGTTAGATACTGAAGTTGTGATTGTAGCTGTGAATGAAGTATGATAAGATTATATATAGTAAATTTGTCCGATAATAGAATTCGGGATTTGGGCGTGAGGCCATTTTAGTACAATAAGAAAAACGGAAGGAGATTCCCATGCCGACCATAAAAGAAATTGCAAAAGCCTGCAACGTATCTGTTGCCACAGTTTCCAATATTATCAATCATAAAGGCAGTGTTGGTGACGCCACCAGGGAGCGTGTAGAGCAGGTAATCCGTGAAATGAACTACACTCCAAACTACGTGGCCAAGAATCTGAAAACCAAGAACACCAGAAGCATTGGTGTCATTGCAGAGGATATGACAGTCTTTGCCCTTCCGGATATTATTGATGGAATTACAGAATACTGCGAGGAAGAAGATTACCAGATCCTCCTTGTAAATCTTCGCCTTTATAAGAAATTCCAGGATAAATATTATCGTGACAACCGCCACAAGGAAATTGTGCGGCAGGAAATCCAGAAGCTTCTTGCAAAGCAGGTAGAGGGAATCATCTACGTGGCTGCCCATGAGCGCCTGATCAACATCATTCCCGAAGACCTTCCCATTCCCACAGTGGTTGCCTACGGGTTTACAGGCAGTGAGAAGATTCCTTCTGTGGTAGTGAAAGACATAAAAGGTGCGTATGATCTGGTCAGTTATATTGTCTCCAAAGGACACAAAAAAATCGGTGTGATTGCCGGAAAGAAAGAGAGTATTCATACGCAGTCTCGTCTGGAAGGTTATCAGAAGGCCCTGTTCGAAGGGGGAATCCTCTATGATCCGGATATGATTACCTATGGCGATTGGGATCGTCAGAGTGGCTATGACAACACAGACCTTCTTCTGGAAAAAGGTGCCACTGCCATTTTCTGTATGAATGATTTTATGGCTGGAGGAACTTATGACCGACTGGAGGAACTGGGACTTCACGCCGGCAAAGATATAGCGGTTGCAGGCTATGATAACCGTGAAATGGCATGCTATGAAAAACCGCCGCTTACCACAATGGCTCTTCCGTTACACGATATCGGATATAAAGCCTGTCAGATTATTATTGGTATTTTGAAAAAAGAAGAAGTAAAACTGGATAAAGGAAATTGTTATGTGGAGTGTATTCCATGCATCCGGGAGTCGGTGAACCAGGTGAAATAAATATTTTGGTTACAAGGTTTTGTATCAGCATGGAGTGGGGCTTGTTGTTGGAGTAAATAAAAGAGATATGGTATAATATGAGTAAGCATCTCATATGTTTTCCATATCTCTTTTTGCAAATATTGTTATATTTTTATGGCACTAACTTTTAAAAGTAAGCGGATTTTGCAAACTCTGTGGTAATCAACTGTTCGTAATCTACACGCTTTTCCAATTCTCCGGCACTTTCCAGAATATCCTGCAGCAGTTCGAAGCTATCCTTCTCAAACACCAGATTTTCCTTCCAGGTGTCCTGCTCATAATAACGATTGACAATTGTAGTAAGGGTATCCATATCTGTTTCCGGGAATTGCGGGGAAATCACCTGCGCAATTTCCTCAGGAGAATGGTTTTGTACATAGTCCATGCCTTTTTGAAGGGCGTTTGTGAAGCTCTGGATAATCTGTGGGTTTTCGTTAAGAAAGCTGGTCTTTGCACTGTAAGAGGTATAGGGGACATAACCGGAATCCACGCCCAGAGAAGCCACTACATAACCTTTTCCTTCTTTTTCCAGGGCAGTTGCGGAAGGCTCAAATTCAACAGTAAAATCTGCTGACATGTCACCGGTAAATGCAGCAGCAGTAGAACCAAAATCAATACTCTGGTCAATTTCCAAATCTGTTGCCGGATCAATATTATGATTCCTTAAAATGTACTCAAATACCATTTCCGGCATGCCACCCTTACGACCGCCAAGAACTCTCTTATCTTTCAGATCATCCCATGTGAAATCCGGCATTTCTTCCCTTGCCACAAGAAAGTTTCCAGCCCTCTGGGTGAGCTGTGCGAAATTCACAACCGGATCAGTGGCACCTTCCTGATAAGCATAGATAGATGCCTCGGCCCCCATAAAACCAATATCAGCTTCCCCGGAAATGACAGCAGTCATAGTCTTATCCGCACCAAATCCTGTGACAAGTGTCAGATCCAGCCCTTCCTCTGCGAAATATCCTTCTTCAATTGCCACATACTGCGGTGCATAGAAAATCGAATGGGCCACTTCGTTTAAGGTAACCTTTGTAAGCTCCTCTTTTGATTCTCCATCTTTTGCAGCAAAGACTGTGGCTGGTAGTGCAGTTACAGTAAGAACCACGGCTACTGCCAGTGAAATCCATTTTTTATTTCTCATACAGTGACTCCTTTTTTGACTTCTGCTGTTAGGATATGCAAAATATGGGAAATATGTTCGTAATAAGCATATTGCAAAGCTAAAAAAGAGGGTCGAGAAAAGTTATTTATCTGCCTCTTCTGATAAAATTTGTAACTGGATTTTTAACTTTCCTAACAGTTAAAAAATATGAAACGTACTTAACAACAATTCAATTGTGCTCATCTGTCAATTCTGCTATGCTTTAATCACAAAAGCTTTTGGAATTTTAACCGAATAAGCTGCGAAGCAGCATTCGGTTATGAGCAAGTAGCAAAGCGGATTGCGAATATCCGCTTGACTCAGGAGAAAAATATGATGAATATTGGAAGTGTGATTAAAAAATATAGAAAAGAATTAGGTTACACGCAAGAAGAAATGGCAAACCGTCTGGGAGTAACCACTCCGGCGGTGAATAAGTGGGAAAACGGGAACTCCAATCCTGATATTGAATTGTTAGCTCCTATTGCAAGACTACTGCATATTTCCCTTGATATCCTGTTGTCTTTTCACGAAAATCTGACTGACCTTGAAATCGAAGAGCTGATCCACAAAATGGACAAAATGTTTTCGGAGGAAGGCTTTGAGAAGACCTATCAGTGGGCTGTAAATACTATAAAAGAATATCCAAACTGCAATCTGCTGATCTGGCAGCTGGCAGTAATGCTTGATTCGCGGCGGATCATTGGCATGTGCGAGAATCCTGACAGGTACGATGAGCAGATCAATTCCTGGTACGAAATGGCGCTCGGTGATAAAGATGAAAGAATTCAGCACCATGCAGCTGATTCCCTGTTCGGCTTCTATTTGCGGAAAAAGAATTATGAAATGGCAGAAAAATATTTAAACTATTTTTCCGATTATGATCCCATGAAAAAGGTGAAGCAGGGACAATTATATATGGAGCAGGGGAGAACAGAAGAGGCATTTGAGATGCTGGAAAAGGCTGTTTTTTCAGAGTATACCACTTTAAATATGGCTTTTGGAATCATGATTACTAAGGCTCTTGAGGAAAAAGACCATGGATACGCAAGGTTTCTGGCAGAGAAAATGTGTACATTAGCTTCAGGCTTTGATATGGGAAAATACAATGAATGTGCAGCAATGTTGAATGTCGTGACCGCCGAGAACAATGTGGAGGGCACTTTCCAGGTCGCAAAGCAATTGCTAAACAATGTGGACACCCTAGGTGATTTTCAAAAATCCCAATTATACAAGCATATGAAATTCCGGGAAGTCGAAAATCCATATACGGAAGAAATGAAAAAAGAATTGCTGGAAGGCTTCAGAAACGCGGAAGAGTTTGCTTATATGAAAGGATATGAACCCTGGGAAAAATTGTTATCAGGGAATTAAAATTGTCACTTTCCTCAAAATGGTTGTATATCAATGAAGAAAGATGTATAGTATGTGCAAGGTTTTTTCTTTTATTCAAAATCAGGAACATGCTTATGTGGTAAGCAGAGTATAGAAAGACATACGAGGAGTGACAACAATGGAAACAATCACAAGAGACGAGGCTTTTGCATTATTAAAAAAATACAACAAGGATCCATTTCATATCCAGCATGCACTGACTGTGGAAGCGGTCATGAAATGGTATGCAAACGAACTGGGCTATGGAAAGGATGCTGAATACTGGGGAATTGTAGGACTTCTTCACGACATTGATTTCGAGCTTTATCCGGAAGAGCATTGCCTGAAAGCGCCGGAAATGCTTCGCGAGGCAGGGGTAGGCGAGGATGTGATACACAGTGTGGTATCTCACGGATATGGAATAACCGTAGGCTGCGGTGTAACGATCGATGTAGCACCGGAACATGAGATGGAAAAAGTGCTTTTTGCAGCAGACGAACTTACCGGATTGATCTGGGCAGCAGCTTTAATGCGTCCGTCCAAGAGCACCAAGGATATGGAACTGAAATCCCTGAAGAAAAAGTACAAGAGTAAAGGCTTCGCAGCAGGCTGCTCCCGGGAAGTAATCGAGCGCGGTGCGCAGCAGCTTGGCTGGGAACTGGAAAAACTGCTGACCATGACACTGCAGGCGATGGCAGCCAGTGAAGATATGATTAATGCGGAACTTTTTATATAATGAAAAATCCTCTTGAAATGACAGGACTATTAAGTACCCATCAATTCAAGAGGATTTATAGTATTGAGTTATTCTTTAGAGGACTTATTTAAATTTACTGGCTGATCAGTTCCTGTAATTCAGCATCATAGTCAACTCTTTCGCCACTTGTGGTATCGAATACCATAGTAGACTTGTTATCATCTGTATAGGTGCTCCATGCTGGAACCTTATCTCCATTTGGATCTCCAGTGCGTGCAAAGTTTACCCATGCACTTGCCATTACATCCTGCAGATCATAAGCATCCTGGCTTCCGCCATAGCAGTCAGATACCAGATCTACATTGTGGAATACAAATGGAATTTCTCCACAGTGCCATAAGTTTACACCACCGTCAATTGGAGATTCATAGGATACAAGATAATTATAGTTTTTATTATCTCCGGACGCCAGTCTCTTTGCCAGTGTTCCGAAGTCACCTGTACGATTGGATACATAATAAGCATCGCAAGCGCTCTTTTCAGGATAAGCTTCCAGGAATGCTTCTTTTACAGCTTCTGCTTTATCACCATATTTTTCAGTTAATTTTTCGTCTACTTCTTCTTCTGTCCAGGAATTCTTGTTAGGTTCATTCGGATCCAGAGCAGTCCAGCAATTGAATTCTCCAAATACAGAACCTACCATAACCGGAACGTCATTTGTCCAATCCAGGAAATCAGTATGAAGATAATCTTCATCAAGAACAGGACTCCAGCCTACGGAAGTTCCCAGTTCCTCGCCTACCTGTTTCTGTGCTTCAGTTGCAGCTGCATCAAGAGTATCATAAGGAACCTCTTTTAACTGTTCAACCTCATTGTCTGAAATTCCTAAAATCTCAAGAGTTTTTGCAGTTACTTTTTTTGCGGTATCCTGGTCGATATGACCTTCACCGCCACTCTGTACTACTGCCTGATTGAATAATCCTTCTGCTTCAGAAGTAGCGAACATATTGAGAACCTTGCAGCCGCCGCCGGACTGTCCGAAAATAGTTACGTTGTCAGGATCGCCGCCGAAGTTAGCAATGTTTTCTTTTACCCACTTTAAGGATGCAACTAAATCTGCTGTGCCGCAGTTACCGGAGTACTGATAATCCTCGCCATAATCGGAAAGATCCATGTAACCCAGTGCATTTAAACGATGATTTACAGTTACCACAACTACATCACCAAAGTCACTGAGATTCTTTCCATCATATGCAACGCCTTCAATAGAGGAACCGTTGTAGAATCCGCCACCATGGAACCATACCATAACCGGCTTTTTGGCATTGGAATCCAGATCCGGTGTCCAGACATTAAGATTCTGGCAATTCTCGCTCTGAGCCCAGTAACGATGAGGAATGATGAAATCTCCACCATCCGGATCGGTCATCTTTGTAATAGGAGCTGTTGAACCATAGACAAGGCAATTTCGGATACCATCCCAGGAATCAGGAGCCTCTGGCATTTCAAATCTGTCAGCTTTTGCATAAGGAATTCCACGGAAGGTATAAGTTCCATCATCAATAAAACCACGAACCTTTCCAGATGTGGTATCTGTTACGCCATCTGTTCTGCTAACTACAGTACTTTCTGTGGCTGCTGTGTCATCAGCTGCTGCAGCGGAAACGGTTGAAATTCCCATAGAAAAAATCATAGCACTGCTTAAAAGAATCGTTAAAATTTTTTTCTTCATTTTTGAAATCTCCTCCTTCGAAACAAGTGACTTTATTATAAAAAAACAGACCTGTCAGTGCTATAAGTTTTTGAATCAGAGACTATTAATTTTTTGATTGTTTTGGAATTGAAAAATCCTCTTGAAATGACAGGACTATTAAGTACCCATCAATTCAAGAGGATTTATAGTATTGAGTTATTCTTTAGAGGACTTATTTAAATTTACTGGCTGATCAGTTCCTGTAATTCAGCATCATAATCAACTCTTTCTCCACTTGTGGTATCAAATACCATAGTAGATTTGTTATCATCTGTATAGGCGCTCCATGCTGGAACTTTATCTCCATTTGGATCTCCGGTGGTTGCAAAGTTTACCCAGGCACTTGCCATTACATCCTGCAGATCATAAGCGTCCTGACTTCCGCCATAGGAACCGGCTACTAAATCTACATTGTGGAATACAAATGGGATTTCTCCGCAGTGCCATAAGTTTACACCACCATCAATTGGAGATTCATAGGATACAACGTAGTCATAGTTCTTAGTTGCACCAGCTTCAACTCGCTTTGTAAGAGTTTTTGAAAATTTGGTACGATCTGCTACATAATAAGCATCACAAGCGCTCTTTTCAGGATAAGCTTTCAAGAAGGCTTCTTTAACAGCTTCCGCTTTATCACCATATTTTTCAGTTAATTTTGCGTCTACTTCTTCTTCTGTCCAGGAGTTTTTGTTGGTTTCATTTGGATCCAGAGCAGTCCAGCAATTCATTTCTCCAAATACAGAACCTACCATAACCGGAATGTCATTTGTCCATTCCTGGAAATTACTCTGAATATAATCTTCATCAAGAACCGGACGCCAGCTTAAAGAGGTTCCCAGTTCCTCGCCAACCTGTTTCATTGCTTCCGTTGCAGCTGCATCAAGAATATCATAAGGAACCTCTTTCAACTGCTCAATCTGGTTATCTGTAATTCCTAAAATCTCAAGGGTTTTTTCAGTTATTTTCTTAGCAGTATCTTTTTCGATATAACGCTCACTTCCACTTTGTACAATCGCCTGATTAAATAATCCTTCTGCCTCAGGAGAAGCTAACATGCTGATAACCTTACCGCCGCCGCCGGACTGTCCGAAAATAGTTACGTTGTCAGGATCTCCGCCAAAATTAGCAATGTTTTCTTTTACCCACTGTAAGGATGCAATCATATCTGCAGTACCGCAGTTACCGGAATACTGATAATCCTCACCGTATTCAGAAACATCCAGGTAGCCAAGTACGTTTAAACGATGGTTTACAGTTACTACAACCACATCACCATATTCGCTGAGATTCTTTCCGTCATATGCAACGCCTTCAATAGAGGAACCATTGGTGTATCCACCACCGTGGAACCATACCATAACCGGCTTCTTTGCATTGGTATCCAGATCCTGTGTCCAGACATTCAGATTCTGGCAATT
>NZ_JBCOME010000068.1:0-19025 GCF_040924365.1 Ruminococcus sp. 1001136sp1_2201st1_G3_2201SCRN_220225
TGTTGATGGAAGCATTATACTACATTGGGACATTTTCCTTTGTGGTATATTAGGACATTATCATAAATGGTTCATATAATGTTTATAAAATATGAAAAAAGTGCTTGACAATTCATTGCCTGTATGCTATTTTAAATAAAAATTCGATTCAACGAACTAAACCGATGAAGCGGGAATAAAAACAATCGTGCACCCACAGAGAGTCCGGGAGGCTGAGAGCCGGGCGGTAAGGCAGTTTGTTAAATGGGCCGCTGAGGGCGCATGGAAAGGCAGAACAAATGCAGAGAATTGCAGACATATCTGATTGAAGCATGAAAGTAGATTCTGCAGAAGCCAAGTATTATGCGACGTAGGACATACGTCAGTTGTCAGGAATATGATGGTATTCCGTTAAGAGCACGATTTTATCGTGAAGCAAGGTGGCACCGCGGGTGAATATTCAGACCCGTCCTTGACAGATATGGAAATTCTGTCCTGGACGGGTTTTTTGTGTACTAGAAAATTACTCCGTAATGTTCCTGTTACACCTAAAAACGCTCTGCGAGGATGCGGCGCGTGCACTGTTCAGGAAATAAATCGGGAGGTGTTCTATGTATCCAACATTTGATAAGATCAGGGAAATGGCAGCAGGAGATTACAAAAGAATTCCAATCTGCAAAGAGTTATACGCAGACAGCTACACACCAGTAGAGATGATGCGGATTCTGCAAAAGGCAAGTCATCACTGCTATCTGCTGGAAAGCGCCAGCCAGAGCGAAGCGTGGGGCAGGTATTCTTTTCTGGGATATGACCCTTCCATGGAAATCACCTGTACAGACGGAATCCTGCGAATTCGAAAAACCAGTAAGACGGAAACTTTTGGTAGAAGCGGCAATGCTGCAGAAAGCAGTACAGAAAGCAGTACAGAAGAGGTTCGACAGGTTGCCCATCCAGGCGATGCCATCCGTGAAATCATCAGTCAGTACAAAAGTCCGGTTATGGACGATATGCCCACATTTACCGGCGGTCTGGTAGGTTACTTCTCCTACGATTACATCAAATACAGTGAGCCCAAGCTGGAACTAAAAGATAAGGAACAGCAGGATTTCCGGGATCTGGATCTGATGCTGTTTAATGATGTGATCGCATTCGACCACTACCGTCAGAAGGTTCTTCTTATTACAGGTGTGATGACAGATGATCTGGAAAAGTCCTATAAACAGGCCTGTGAAAAACTGGAAGAAATGACAGAGCTGATCAAAAAGGGTGAGAAAAAAATCTTTCCTCCGATCAGGCTTAAATCTGAAATCCAGCCTCAGTTCGCTAAAGAAAAATATTGCCAGATGGTGGAAACGGCGAAGCATTATATCCACGAGGGCGATATTTTCCAGGTGGTTTTGTCAAACCCCATGAGGGCAAAAGCAGAGGGCAGCCTGTTTGATACTTACCGTGTTCTGAGAGCTACCAACCCATCCCCCTACATGTTCTATTTTTCCAGTGATGACATTGAAATCGCAGGTGCCTCCCCGGAGACACTGGTGAAATTAGATCATGGCAAGTTAAGCACTTTCCCACTGGCAGGAACAAGGCCGCGAGGAAAAACACCGGAAGAGGACAAAGCACTGGAAGCGGATCTTCTTCAGGATGAAAAAGAGCTTGCCGAGCACAACATGCTTGTGGATCTGGGAAGAAACGATATTGGAAAAATCAGTGAGCTTGGCAGCGTAAAAGTAGAAAAATATCTGACTGTGGAACGTTATTCCTGTGTCATGCACCTGGGCTCCACAGTAACAGGAACCATCAAAAAGGGTAAAGATGCCATAGACGCGGTGGATGCCATCTTACCTGCAGGAACCCTTTCAGGGGCACCGAAATTCCGTGCCTGCCAGATCATTCAGGAACTGGAACAAAGCAAGAGAGGCATTTACGGCGGTGCAATCGGATATGTGGATTTCACAGGAAATCTGGATGTGTGCATTGCAATCCGTCTGGTATATAAGAAAAAAGATGAAATCTGTATCCGGTCGGGAGCCGGAATCGTGGCAGACAGCGTACCGGAAAAAGAATTTGAAGAGTGCCAGAATAAGGCAAGAGCGGTGGTAAGGGCCATCAGCCAGGCAGAGGAGGGATTAGAATGATTTTACTGATTGATAATTACGACAGCTTTTCCTATAACCTGTATCAGCTGATCGGGTCCGTTAATCCGGATATTCAGGTGGTTCGAAATGACGAAATTTCCCTGGGAGAAATAGAGAAGTTGATACCAGAAGCAATTGTTCTTTCCCCGGGTCCTGGAAGACCGGAGGAGGCAGGCATCTGTATTCCGGTGATCAAAGAGTTCGCTGGAAAAATCCCAATTCTGGGTGTGTGTCTGGGACATCAGAGCATCTGCGAAGCCTTTGGCGGAGTGGTTTCCTATGCAAAAGAACTGAAGCATGGGAAAAGAGATGAGATGATCCAGTGCGGTTCCAATGTCCTGTTTAAAGGACTTCCGGAAAAGTTCCCGGCAGCAAGATATCATTCCCTGGCAGCAATAGAAGAGACTCTTCCGGAGGAGCTGGTTGTGACAGCCAGAGCAGAAGATGGAGAAATCATGGCAGTGGAGCATAAGGAATATCCGGTTTACGGTGTGCAGTTTCATCCGGAGTCTGTTATGACTCCCGATGGAAGGAAGATGATTGAGAATTTTCTAGAGCGTGTTTGAAAAAGGCTTTCTGCAAGATGTGCGTCACAATTTGTGGGAGATTTTGTCCGGATGAGGGAGCCGTAGCGGGCTACGGAAACCGAATTCGGGCAAAATATACCGCAAAGTGGGGCGTGCAGATTGCGGGAATGATTTTTCAAACACGCTCTGGAAGCGCAAGTCAGATTTGACAATTTATAAAGGACAACATCAGAGAGGAGCAGAAAAAATGATCAGAGAAAGTATTATCAAATTATCGAAGAAAAAGAACTTAACCTATCAGGAAGCAGAAGAGGTAATGGACGAGATTATGAGCGGAAAAGCTACTCCGGTACAGATGTCCGCTTACCTGACTGCTCTGGCGCTGAAAGGGGAAACCATTGATGAGATTACCGCTTCCGCGGCAGGCATGAGAGCACACTGCATCAAGCTGCTTCATGACATGGATGTACTGGAAATCGTAGGTACTGGTGGAGACGGCTCCAATTCCTTTAACATTTCCACCACTGCCTCCCTTGTGATCGCAGCAGGAGGTGTACCGGTAGCAAAGCATGGAAACAGAGCTGCTTCTTCAAAATCCGGAGCCGCAGATGTGCTGGAGGCTCTGGGCGTTAAGATCACAATTCCACCGGAAAAAAGCCAGGAGCTTTTGGAAAAAATCGGAATCTGCTTTCTGTTTGCACAGAACTATCACATTGCAATGAAGTATGTGGCTCCAATCCGTAAAGAGCTGGGAATCCGTACTGTATTTAATATTCTTGGACCGTTAAGCAACCCGGCTGGCGCCAATATGGAGCTGATGGGTGTTTATGATGAAGCCCTTGTTGAGCCTCTTGCGCAGGTCATGGCAAATCTTGGAGTAATAAGAGGAATGGTTGTCTTCGGACAGGACAGTCTGGATGAAATTTCCATGAGTGCACCGACTTCTGTATGCGAGATCAAAGATGGCAAATTTACATCCTATGTACTCACTCCGGAGCAGTTTGGCTATGAGCGCTGCACAAAAGAGGAGCTTCAGGGAGGAACCCCGCAGGAGAACGCCGAAATCACAAAAGCAATTCTGGAAAGCAAAGAGACAGGTGCGAAACGTCATGCAGTTTGCCTGAATGCCGGTGCTGCACTTTATATTGCAGGCAAAGCAGCTTCCATTGAAGCAGGTGTGAAGATGGCAGAGCAGCTGATCGACAGCGGGGCTGCCCTGAAGAAACTGGAAGAATTTATACAAAAGAGTAACCAGGAGTGAAAAATAAACACAAATAATAACAAAAATAACAATAATCACATCACAAAACAAAATAGCACTGAAAAAAATAACAATATAACTCATTTGGATAAAGATGACGACAAGAGAGAATGACATCACAGAGAGTTTTACAGGAGATAGAATGAGTATTTTAAACGAGATAGCAGCGCGCACAAAAGAGCGTATTGCGGAGGAAAAATTTAAAGTCCCATTAAGGGAACTTATCTCACAGCAGAATTCCAATCTGGCGAAACATGCCGAGGAAAAAATCTCTTTTCTGGAGGCATTAAAAAAGCCGGGAATGTCTTACATCTGTGAAGTAAAAAAAGCGTCTCCGTCAAAAGGATTGATCGCACCAGATTTTCCTTATCTGGACATTGCAAAGGAATATGAGCAGGCCGGTGCTTCTGCAATCTCCTGTCTCACAGAGCCCTTTTATTTCCAGGGCGCAGACAGGTATTTGCAGGAAATTTCCCAGGCAGTGAATATTCCGGTGCTTCGAAAGGATTTTACAGTAGATGAGTACATGATCTACCAGGCAAAAGCATTTGGGGCTTCCGCTGTACTTCTGATTTGTGCGATTCTTGATAACAGCCAGTTAAAAGCCTTTGGGGAACTGGCACAGGAGCTGGGGCTGGATGCTCTGGTAGAAGCTCATGATCAGTGGGAAGTGGACCGTGCTTTGAATCTTGGAGCAAAAATCGTGGGAGTGAACAACCGGAATCTCCATGATTTTACCGTTGATATGGGAAACAGTATCAGACTGCGGAACATGGCACCTGCTGATACGGTGTTTGTTTCCGAAAGTGGTATTAAGACAGCGGAGGATATCCGTATATTATATGAAAACAAAGTAGATGCAGTCCTGATCGGGGAGACCTTAATGCGCAGCCCTGACAAGAAAGCGGCACTTGGGGCATTAAATGCAGGGATTGTCTGAGCTGACTCATGGTGATAAGTGATATTCCATGCACGTCCCACTTTGCGGTATATTTCACCCGAATTCGGTTGCCGTAGCCAACTACGGCGTCCTCATCCGGGCAAAATCTCCCACAAATTGTGACGCACATCTTGCAGAAAGCCTTTTTCAAACACGCTCTGGCAATCTAAGATGTACAATGTGCTGATAAAATAGTTGGAAAATAAAAAATTAAAGAAAAGGAATGAAACAGTATGGCAAAATTAAAAATTTGCGGTCTGACCTGCAAAGAGGATATTGAAGCTGTAAATGGAGCAAAACCGGATTTTGCGGGATTCATAATTGAAGTTCCAGGAAGAAGACGAAGCCTTACGGCAGAACAGGTCAAAGTCCTGGTTAAGGGACTGGACAAGGAAATCCTTCCCGTAGGTGTATTCGTAAACGCTGCCCCGGAACTCCCCATTTCCTTATTAAGAGATGGCACCCTATGGGCAGCCCAGCTTCACGGGGATGAAGACGAAGACTATATCGAAAAAATCCAGAATATGACTGGAAAGCCTGTCATCAAGGCCTTTTCCATAAAAACACCCGAAGATGTACAGCGGGCCCTTCGAAGCCCTGCCGACTACATCCTCTTAGACCAGGGCGCAGGAGGAACCGGCGAACCTTTCGACTGGACCCTGGTTCCCCCAGTCCGTCGCCCATTCTTCCTTGCCGGAGGAATCGGTCCCGAAAACCTCCGCAGCGCCATCGGAACCTTACACCCATGGGCTGTAGACCTGAGCAGCAGCCTGGAAACCGATGGAAGAAAAGACCGGGCGAAAATACAGCAGATTGCCCGTATGCTGAAGCAGATTAATACACTGGAAGCATACAGAAAAGAGCGAGAAGCAGATTTAGAGTGAAAAAAGTAATTCATATACAAAACAGCGAAACGAAAGGAACCAACACTATGTCAAACGGAAGATTTGGAATCTACGGCGGCCAGTATATTCCCGAAACCCTGATGAACGCGGTGATCGAACTGGAAGAAGCCTACAACCACTATAAAGACGATCCGGAATTCAACCGGGAGCTTACAGAACTTTTAAATGAATACGCAGGAAGACCATCCCGCCTCTACTACGCAGCTCACATGACCGAAGACCTTGGCGGCGCAAAGGTTTATTTAAAAAGAGAAGACTTAAACCACACCGGCGCCCACAAGATCAACAACGTCTTAGGTCAGGTGCTTCTTGCAAAAAAAATGGGCAAAACCCGTGTTATCGCGGAAACCGGAGCCGGACAGCACGGTGTAGCCACAGCCACAGCAGCAGCCCTTATGGGAATGGAATGCGAGGTATTCATGGGAAAAGAAGATACCGAGCGCCAGGCATTAAATGTATATAAGATGCGTCTCCTTGGAGCAAAAGTTCATCCTGTAACCTCCGGAACTGCCACCCTGAAAGATGCCGTATCCGAGACCATGCGTGAATGGACCAACCGTATAGCAGATACCCATTATGTACTGGGCTCCGTTATGGGCCCTCACCCTTTCCCAACCATTGTCCGCGATTTCCAGGCAGTTATCTCCAAAGAAATCAAGGAACAGATGCTGGAAAAAGAAGGCAGGCTTCCAGATGCAGTCCTTGCCTGTGTAGGCGGCGGCTCCAATGCCATCGGAACCTTTTACCACTTTATTGAAGACAAAGATGTACAGCTGATCGGCTGCGAGGCAGCAGGCCGCGGCGTAAATACTGCAGAGACCGCAGCCACCATTGCCACTGGCAGACTTGGAATCTTCCATGGAATGAAATCCTATTTCTGCCAGGACGAGTACGGACAGATCGCGCCGGTTTACTCTATTTCCGCAGGACTGGATTATCCGGGAATCGGACCGGAGCATGCCCACCTTTACGACACTGGCCGTGCCCAGTATGTACCTGTAACAGATGAAGAAGCAGTAGAAGCCTTTGAATATCTTTCCAAAACAGAAGGAATCATTCCTGCCATTGAAAGCGCCCACGCTGTTGCCTATGCAAGAAAAATCGTGCCGCAGATGGGCAAGGATCAGTGCGTAGTTATCACTATTTCCGGCCGGGGCGACAAAGACTGTGCAGCAATCGCAAGATACAGAGGGGAGGATATCCATGAGTAACCGAATTTCAGAAGCATTTGCAAAAGGAAAAGCATTTATCCCATTTATCACCTGCGGAGATCCATCTCTGGAGATCACCGAGCAGCTTGTCTATGCAATGGAGGAAGCAGGTGCAGACCTTATTGAGCTTGGAATCCCGTTTTCCGACCCGACAGCAGAAGGTCCTGTGATCCAGGAAGCCAATGTGCGTGCACTGAGCGGCGGAGTAACCACAGACAAGATCTTTGACATGGTGGTAAAAATCCGTAAAAAAACCAGTATCCCAATGGTATTTATGACTTACGCAAACGTTGTTTTTTCCTATGGAACAGAGCGTTTCATCAGGAAAGCAGCAGAAATCGGAATGGATGGACTGATTCTTCCTGATGTACCTTTTGAGGAAAAAGAGGAGTTCGATGTGGTCTGCAAACAGTATGGTCTGGAGCTGATTTCCCTGATCGCCCCCACATCCCACGACCGGATCACCCGGATTGCAAAAGAGGCAAATGGCTTCGTATACTGCGTTTCCTCCCTTGGCGTAACCGGAACCAGAACCCGGATCACCACTGATATCGGAGCGATGGTGAAGCTGGTAAAAGATGCAAAGGACATTCCATGTGCAGTGGGCTTCGGCATCTCCACCCCGGAGCAGGCAAAGAAAATGGCTGCCCAGTCCGACGGTGCGATTGTAGGCTCCGCCATTGTGAAAATTTGTGCCGCACATGGAGAAAACTGCGTCCCATATGTAAAGGACTATGTAAAGTCCATGAAGGACGCTGTGCGTGAGGTTTAAGTAGGCAGAATATAAAAAATGGAAAAGAAATGCTTCAGTTTTTCCAAAAATAAGCAGAACAGACCAAAAAAATTTAGCTTGTTTTAATTCTAAAAAGACTATAAAAGAGGGCAAAAGCGTTGACATTTTGCCCTCTTTTTTTTATAGTATCATATGTGAATTAATTTTATGTGTAAAATAAATGGTAATGAAAAAGAGGAATGAAGTTGGAGAAAAAACTGGTATTTATTTTTAATCCCAAAGCAGGGAAGGGCAAGATCAAGACATCTCTGATGGATATAGTAGATATCTTTAATAAAGGCGGTTATGAGGTGATCATCCGCGCAACTCAGGCCCCGAAGGATGCCTATGAACAGGTGAAGAAATATGCAGACAAGGTGGATCTGATCGTCTGCAGCGGCGGTGACGGCACGCTGGATGAAGTGGTTACAGGAATTACCGAGGTGGGAAGCAAGGTTCCGGTCGGATACATACCGGCAGGAAGCACCAATGACTTTGCCAACAGCCTTTTCATGCCGAAGAATATGCTGGATGCGGCATCTATGATCATGAAGGAAGAGATTTACAGATGCGACGTAGGCAGATTCAACAGCCAGACCTTTGCTTATGTAGCTGCTTTTGGTCTTTTTACAGATGTGTCTTATGAGACAAGTCAGGACCTGAAGAACATTCTGGGCCATCTTGCTTATGTCCTGGAAGGTGCCAAGAGACTTCTGGATATCAAGGCTTACCATATGAAAGTGACAACAGAGACTGGTGTGATCGAAGATAACTTTATCTACGGTATGGTCACCAATTCCAGATCTGTGGGCGGATTTAAGAACTTGACCAAAGATGTGGATATGAACGACGGCCTTTTTGAGGTCACTTTGATTGTACAGCCTAAGAACCCGCTGGAAATGCAGGAGATTGTCCGGAATCTTCTCAACATGGAGGATAATTCTGACCTGATTTATTCTTTCAAGGCACGGAAGCTTACAGTTGAAGCAGAGGAAGAAGTAGCATGGACACTGGATGGTGAGTACGGCGGAAGCCCAAGGCTGGTAGAGATTGAGAATCTGCAGCAGGCGCTGAATCTTTGCCTGAAGAGCGACAAGTAAACAGGGTGAGACCGGCTGGTATCACCAGAGAGAATTTTTGCGCGTTTTTTGCCTTGCACCTGTGAAAGCATTGAGTGCTTACATGTGAAAAAATAAGAACCAGTAATGTGTGATGAATCGTTGTTTATGGAGAGAAGGTACCGCAGATAAATGGCAGCCTGGGGAAATAAGCAGCGAGATGAACGAGAGGAGAGGAACAATGGGAGATTATGTTAATGTGAAGGAATTATTCGGATGTGATGTATTCAATGATTCCGTCATGCAGGACCGTCTGCCGAAGAAGGTTTACAAAGAGCTGAAGAAAACCATTGAAGAGGGCAAGGAGCTTTCCATGGAGGTTGCAGATGTGGTTGCCCACGAGATGAAGGAATGGGCCATCGAGAAGGGTGCCACTCATTACAGTCACTGGTTTCAGCCCCTTACAGGCGTAACTGCAGAGAAGCACGATGCATTTATCACCGCACCTATGGAGAATGGAAAAGTCCTTCAGAGCTTTTCTGGTAAAGAGCTGATCAAGGGAGAGCCGGATGCATCTTCTTTTCCATCTGGCGGACTTCGTGCCACCTTTGAGGCAAGAGGCTATACAACATGGGATTGTACCTCACCGGCTTTTGTAAGACATGATGCAGCAGGTGGAACCTTATGCATTCCTACCGCTTTCTGTTCCTATACAGGAGAAGCGCTGGATCAGAAGACACCGCTTCTTCGTTCTATGGAAGCCATCAATACACAGGCATTAAGACTTCTCAGACTTTTCGGAAATACGACCTCCAAACGGGTGACACCATCTGTTGGTGCAGAGCAGGAGTATTTCCTTGTTGATAAAGAGAAATATATGCAGAGAAAGGATCTGGTTTACACCGGACGCACTCTTTTTGGAGCCATGCCTCCGAAAGGACAGGAGATGGATGACCATTATTTCGGAACCATCCGTCAGAGAGTTTCCGCATATATGAAAGAAGTAAATGAAGAGTGCTGGAAGCTGGGAGTTACAGCCAAGACCCAGCACAATGAGGTTGCACCGGCACAGCATGAGCTTGCGCCGATCTATGCACCTGTTAATATTGCAGCAGATCACAACCAGATCATGATGCGTATCCTGAAAAAGGTGGCAAGCCGTCACGGCATGCGCTGTCTGCTTCACGAGAAACCTTTTGCAGGCTTGAATGGTTCCGGTAAGCACAATAACTGGTCCCTGACTACTGATGACGGAATTAATCTTCTGGAGCCGGGTAAGACACCACATGAGAACATTCAGTTCCTTCTGGTTCTGACCTGTATCCTGAAAGCAGTTGACAAGCATGCAGATCTTCTTCGTGAGTCCGCTGCAGATGTTGGAAATGACCAGCGCCTTGGCGGTCATGAGGCTCCGCCAGCTGTTATTTCGGTTTTCCTTGGAGAGCAGCTTGAGGATGTGCTGGAGCAGCTGATCAGCACTGGTACTGCTACAAGAAGTAAGACCGGGGAGAAAATGGATACAGGCGTTAAGACGCTTCCGGATTTCATGAAGGATGCTACAGACCGTAACCGTACTTCACCCTTTGCTTTTACCGGCAATAAATTCGAGTTCCGTATGGTTGGTTCCAAGGATTCCATTTCCGCATGCAATGTGGTGCTGAATACCATTACTGCTGAGGCGTTTAAGGAAGCCTGCAATGTTCTGGAGAGCGCAGAAGACTTTGATCTGGCAGTCCATGATCTGATCAAGGAATATGCTACCCAGCATCAGAGAATCGTATTTAACGGCAATGGCTACGCTCCTGAATGGGAAAAAGAGGCACGCCGCCGCGGACTTCCTGTTCTGACATCTATGGTAGATGCCATTCCGGCACTTACTACAGATAAGGCTGTAGAACTGTTTGGAGAATTTGGAGTATTTACAAAGACTGAGCTGGAGTCCAGAGCGGAGATCCAGTATGAGATTTATGCGAAAGCAATTAACATCGAAGCGAAAACCATGGTGGACATGGCAACCAAGCAGATCATTCCAGCAGTTATCAAGTATACAACTGTACTGGCAGAGTCCATCAATCAGGTGAAGGCAGTTGGACCAATTGACGTGAGCGTTCAGATGGATCTTCTGAAGAAAGCAAGCAAGCTTCTGAAAGAAGTGAACAGTACCATGAATAAGCTGAGCAAGCTGGTAGATCAGATCGAGACGCATCCGGAAGGACGTGACAGAGCAGTGTTCTGCAGAGAGAAACTGGTTCCGGCAATGGAGAAATTAAGAGAGCCGGTTGACGAACTGGAAATGTTAGTGGATAAAGATATGTGGCCGATGCCATCTTATGGAGATCTGGTGTTTGAGCCGTAAAGTGATCAGGAGGACTGCAGCCGCAGTCCTCTTTTCTATTAAAGAGGTAAAGTGAAAGCAGGAAAAATAAAGAGGTAAAGTGAAAGCAGGAATAAGATGAGTGAATTTGATTTTTTAGAGGAACAGGGTGTCAGTGCGGCGCTTATTAAGGCGGCGGAAGAGTTTCGACAGGAATATGGCGTTTCAGAGGAAGCGAAGCATAGACGGATAAAGCCGGCGCTGCCATTTTATGGGAAGGAAACATTGGAGATGGCCATGGCAGCGGTGCTGGAGCAGGAGAATCTGCTTCTGGCAGGACCGAAGGCTACGGGAAAGAATGTGCTGGCAGAGAATCTGGCATATATTTTCGGGAGACCGGTGTATAACGTGTCCTTCCATGTGAATACAAACAGCGGTGACCTGATTGGAACAGATACTTTCGTGGATAATCAGGTGAAGCTGCGTAAGGGAAGCATTTACCAGTGCGCAGAGGAAGGCGGATTCGGTATTCTGGATGAGATCAATATGGCGAAGAATGATGCGGTTTCTGTACTTCATGCCACATTGGATTACCGCCGGTCCATTGATGTGCCAGGATATGACAAAATAGATCTTCACCCGGCGGCAAGATTTATTGGAACCATGAATTACGGGTATGCCGGAACAAAGGAGCTGAATGAGGCTCTGGTTTCCCGTTTCCTGGTGATCGACATGCCGGCGCAGAATGAGGAAACGCTTGGTTTTATTTTCAACAGGATGTTCCCTGATGCAAAGAAAGAGGCTGTGGAGCAGTTTATGGGAGTATTTCTGGATCTGCAGCAGAAATCCATGAACAGTGAGATTTCCACAAAGCCACTGGATCTTCGCGGCCTGCTTGCTGCCATGAAGATCGTGCGTACCGGGCTTTCCCCATGGCAGGCGGTACGCATGGGCATTGTTAATAAAACATTTGATGTGTTTGAGAAGGAAATCGTGGAGGATGTGGTGCGAACCAGAATTCCACAGGGCTGGACACGGGAAGATGTTTATGGAGAATAAAGAAAACGAATCTTTAAAAATTTCTGCCAAATTGGTTGATCTTGAAGATGCAGAGGAATTTTTGAAGAAATCAGCTATTGGGAAAGAAAAAATTAAAATTGCAGCTGGGGATAAGAAATCAGAAAAAGTTTCAATGGAAGTACCTGTAGCGGAGAAAAGCGAAAATTTTCAGGCAAGAGAGGATAACTGTGAAGAACTGAATCTCCAGGATTATCAATTAGAGCTGGAAAACCGTATCCGAAATCTGCTCTGGACCATCAGTGGGGACTACACCCAGCAGATGAAGCCGGATGTTTCCCTGTTCCTCAGGTCAAAGGATATTGCATTGTATGATGGAATTAAGCAGGGCGCATTGGCGAAATTCTTCGATAAAGATTTTCTGGGAATGTATCTGGTGAAGAAAATCTTCATGGGCGCGGATGAAGCTGCGCTTACCTTTGTTTCGCAGCTCTGTATTGAAGAAGCCATCGGAGAACGGATCTGTGAACAGCGCCCTGGGATCTGGGAGATGCAGAGGAAAGCCTGCGAGGACATACTGGATCAGGAATATGAGACTATGCCGTCGGCAGCAGATAAGCTGGGCTATCTGAGAGTGAACCTGCTGAGAAGGCGGATTGACAGAGGTGGAAATACTTCTTTGAAAAAGAAGAATCTGCAGGATGATTCCAGAAGTGAGGAAAAATCGGCGGATAGTGTGGAAAATACGGATGTATCCAATGGAATAATAACAGGAAATGCGGATGTATCGAATGGGAGAATAGCAGGAAATGCAGATGCATCAAACAAAACTATAACAAATATAACAGAAAACAAACAAAAAAATAGAAAATACAAAGGAATCTATCACTATATTGATTTAATCTCCAGCGCAGCAGAGACTACGGATACAATGTCTTTAATCCACATCATAGATACTGTATACAATGAAGTCGCTGACCCTGATTTTTCCAAAAAGGCAACACTTGAGCAGGTGCTTGCTGTCACTATGGAGGATCTGACGGAGTTTGACTGGCACGACTATCTTTCCGAAGAAATGTATGAGGACGCACTGGAAAGCTATATGGAGCAGCTTACCTCCAATGTGGCGGGTATGGAGAATGCGGATGTCACCCGGGAGATGGAAGAGGAACGGCAGTCGAAACAGAAAATTACAGTTCTGCCGCCGGAGGCTTTGGAAAAAGCCCACACCTATGTGGAACTGAATTTTGGAAAAACTTATCTGAGCGAGCTGGAAGAGAAGCGGATAAACCAGCTGATGTGCCGTGACATCCACAGCGACTGCAGCCTGTATTTTACTGAGGGAATTCTGAAAAGTCCGGTAAAACGAAATTACCAGTATGAATATGCAAAAAGGTTGAAAAATAAGAATATCTGGCTTTATCATGACAAGCACCGCATTGTGAAGCGGAATATCGCCCTTCTCACAGAAATGCTGAAAAAGTCACTGGTCATCAAAAGTGAAAATCAGGAGATTCTTTCAGATAGAGGAATGATTGTTCCATCAAGGCTGTGGAGGCTTGGAAGAAGCAGTGATGCACAGGTTTTTAGGCGGGAATTGAAGGGAGATTCTTCTGATTTTGTGGTAGATGTGCTGATTGATGCCAGTGGTTCCCAGATGAGCCGCCAGGGAGAGGTAGCGCTGCAGGCCTACATTATCAGCGAAGCACTTAGCAATGCAGAGTTGCCCCACAGAGTGATGAGCTACTGCACTTTCTGGGATTATACCATTCTCCACCGTTTCAGAGAATATGACGACCCAAGAAGTGCAAATGAAAATATATTTAACTATGTAACATCATCCAACAACCGTGACGGACTTGCCATCCGGGCAGCAGGATACGGTCTGCTGAACCGGGAGGAAGAGAAAAAGATTCTGATCATTCTCAGTGATGGACGTCCTTACGATGTTATTGTCAATCGTCCCAATGCAAAAAATCCGGCACCGTATCATGGGAAGTACGCAATTACCGACACTGCAGCCCAGATCCGTAAGCTGCGCAGCCAGGGAGTGAGCGTGCTGGGTGTTTTCGCTGGGGAAGAGAAAGATCTGGCGACGGAGAAGAAGATTTTTGGAAAGGATTTTGCATATATCCGAAATATTACCGGATTTTCCAAAATCGTTGGAAGATATCTTACAAAGCAATTGGAGGATGATGAATAAGAAAGCAGAATACGGAGGTAACGCCATGTTCCAAAATAACAAAAAAGCTGCCTTCCTGGACTACCTGATGATCATTGTGGGTACAGCCCTTATGGCAACTGCCATAAACAGTGTTTTCGATATGTCCGGTATGGTAACCGGAGGCTTTTCCGGTATTGCGATCCTGGTAAAAGAGTGGACGGAGGGAGTCGTGCCGGGAGGCATCCCGCTGTGGATCACAAACTTAAGTCTGAATATCCCACTGTTTCTGATCGGAATGAAGCTCAGTGGATTCCAGTTTGTGAAAAGGGCACTGGTGGGAGAAATCTGCCTGTCATTCTGGCTGGCGGTTCTTCCGGCATTTGATATTGCAGGAAATGATCTTTTGCTGGCAGCCGTTTATGGTGGTGTAATCCAGGGGATTGGAATCGGACTTGTGTTTCTTGGAAGAGGAACTACCGGGGGCACAGACATGATGGCGGCACTGCTGCAGCGGAAGCTACGCCATTACTCCATTGCCCAGATTATGCAGTTTATTGACGGAGCCATCGTACTTGTAGGTATGTATGTGTTCGGTGTGCAGAAAGCACTTTATGCCATCATCGCCGTTTATCTTGTAACAAAGGTATCTGACAGCTTGATCGAAGGTCTGAAATTTTCAAAACAGGCGTATATCATTACCAGCAAGCCTGACGAGATTTCCAAAGAAATCATGGACAAACTGGATCGCGGCGTGACCGGAGTCCACGGAAAGGGAATGTACTCCGGCCAGGACAAGCTGCTTCTTTACTGCGTTGTGGGACGCAAGGAGATCGTGGCATTGAAAGAGCTGGTAGACCATATTGACCCGGCTGCTTTTGTGATCGTGTCTGACGTGCGTGAAGTCCATGGTGAGGGATTTATTGAACGTAAGTAAAAAGAAAAACTTTACCAAAGCCTTCTGCGCACCGCAAAAAAAGGGGAAAATAGGGCTTGAAATTGGAGTGATATAGAAAAAGTTAAAAAAATTTGCTGGAAATTTGTAAATTTTTTCTACTTTCCTCTTCCTTTTTTGGTGATTTTGTATTAAAATAGGTTCATGAATTTTTGGAATCAGTAGATTTTCCTAAGACTGTCTGAGGTTTTGTGCAATATTACAGATTTGAGACCGCGAATTTTGGCACTAATGGACAGCGATTCATGCCGGTTATACCGGCGAACATATAATGTTACTGCTCTCTTTGACAATGTTTTCACTATCTTGGAATACATTGACAGCTGTGAGACCAGTAGCCCTATAATTTACAAGAAGGGACGGAAGGGTAATGATATCAAATCAGGTACTGCAGAATACACTTGAGGGGCTCAGGGAGATATCCAGGACGGAGTTTTGCATTATTGACACAGATGGCAAGACACTGGCGTCCACCTACAGTGAATTTGAGATTCAGCCACAGGATATTCAGGCATTTGTGGAATCCCAGGCTGCCAGCCAGCTTGTGAAAGGTTATCAGTATTTCAAGGTCTGTGATGATTACCAGCTGGAATACATTCTGGTCGCCCACGGAGAAGATGAAGATACTTATATGGTAGGAAAGCTTGCCGCTTTCCAGATCCAGAGCCTGATCGTTGCATATAAGGAGCGTTTTGACAAGGACAGCTTCATTAAGAACCTGCTTCTTGATAACCTGCTTCTGGTAGATATTTATAATCGTGCGAAGAAGCTTCATATTGATGCTGATGTTCGACGGGTGGTTATGATCCTGGAGCTTGAGCAGGAGAGAGAGCACAGCTCCATGGAGAGCGTGAAGAGTCTGTTTGGCGGCAAGAGCAAGGACTTTATCACAGCTGTTGATGAGAAGAGTATTATCATTGTCAAGGAGCTTGAGGAGAATGAAGGATACGAGGAGATGGACAAGCTTGCCCAGACCATCCTTGATACCTTAGGACTTGAGAAAGAGAATACTACACATATTGCATACGGAACTATCGTAAGCGAGCTGAAGGAAGTTTCCCGTTCCTACAAGGAAGCCAGAATGGCTCTTGATGTAGGCAAGATTTTCTCACCTGAGAAGGATGTTATTGCTTACAGCTCTCTTGGAATTGGTCGTCTGATCTATCAGCTTCCGATCCCGCTGTGCAAGATGTTTATTAAGGAGATCTTCGGCGGCAAGTCCCCGGATGATTTTGACGAGGAGACTCTGGTCACCATCGACAAGTTCTTCGAGAACAGCCTGAATGTATCCGAGACCTCCAGACAGCTTTACATTCACCGTAATACTCTGGTTTATCGTCTGGACAAGCTTCAGAAGAGCACCGGACTTGACCTTCGTGTATTCGAGGATGCGATCACATTCAAGATTGCGTTGATGGTTGTAAGATACATGAAGTATATGGAGACTCTGGAGTATTAATTTTCATATCTGTAATTTCTGTGCCTGCTGCATTTGTTTGTGGCAGGCATATTTTATCTCTTGTGATTTATCAGTATGAGAACTCTGAACGTGGTATTTGGAAATATTTCTGGATCTGCTTTGTGTTTCCTTTGTGAAATCTATTGCGTTCTTAGTTTTCTCTGTTATAATAAAGTACTGCCTGAAAATGAAGCTGGAAAGATGGCATGTTACTGTGTATGGAAGAAGATATGATAACGATAGAACGGTAATGGTTACTGTTCACTGGTAACATTCCGCGAGGCGTTTTTTGTGAACGAAGTTCACAGTAACCAGTAACCGGTAATGCTTATGCTTTCGGGAAAAATAAGGTTGCATTTTCATCAGACATATATTACAATAATGTTACATAAAAATTAAGCAAACTGCTGAATTGAATTTTTATATGAAAAATGTAGGAGGATATCATGATTGATCTGATAGATGTAAGCAAGTCCTATGGACCGGGACTGCCGGCCGTGAATCACGCCAATCTCCATGTAGATAAAGGTGAATTCGTATTTATAGTAGGAAACAGCGGTTCTGGTAAATCCACGCTGATCAAGCTGCTTTTGAAGGAACTGGATTCCACATCCGGTACGATTATCGTAAGCGGAGAGAAGCTTGAGGGGATGAAGCACCGCCGTGTGGCCAAATACCGCCGTAAGCTTGGTGTTGTATTCCAGGACTTCCGTCTTCTGAAGGACAGGGATGTGTATGAGAATGTAGCTTTTGCCCAGCGTGTTGTGAACCGTCCTACCAGAGTTATCCGCAAGAGAGTTCCGGAGGTACTTCAGGAAGTTGGACTTGCAGGGAAATACAAGGCGTACCCGGACGAGCTGTCAGGTGGAGAGCAGCAGAGAGTTGCCCTTGCCAGGGCGATTGTAAACCGTCCGGACATCCTTCTTGCAGACGAGCCAACTGGTAATCTTGACCCGAAGACATCCGAGGAGATTATGAAGCTCCTTGAGGAGATCAACCAGCGTGGAACCACCGTTCTGGTAGTAACTCACAATAAAGAGATTGTCAATTCCATGAAGAAGCGTGTACTGACCATGCATAATGGAGTGATCATCAGCGACGAGAAAGAGGGAGAATATTATGAGGCCTAGTACCATCTGGTATACTCTGAAGCAGGGTATCAAGAACATCAAGAGAAATTTCATGTTTTCCATTGCTTCTATTATTACGATGGCAGCATGTATTTTTCTTTTCGGAATTTTCTTTTCCATTGTAAATAATGTGAATACGCTGGCGCATAAGGTTGAGGAAGATGTGCCGATCACAGTGCTTTTTAATGAAGGAACCACACAGGAGCAGATGGATGCAGTTGGAGAACTGATCAGGCAGCGCCCGGAGGTTTCCAAGATTGAATTTGAGTCCGGTGATGAAGCCTGGGAGAAGATGAAGCAGGAATATTTCGGTGATGACTCTGAGGCAGCAGACGGTTTCAAGGATGATAACCCGCTGGCAAACTCATCCAACTACCGTGTGTACATGAACAACATTGAGAAACAGTCTGAGCTGGTTGCCTACATCAAGACACTGGATAATGTACGAGAGGTCAATCAGTCTGAACAGGCTGCCAAGACTCTTGGTTCCATTAACCGTATTGTTTCCTATGTATCTGTGGCTGTGATCGTGATCCTGCTGCTGATCGCTATTTTCCTGATCAGTAATACCATTTCCGTTGGTATTACAGTTCGTAAGGACGAAATCGGAATTATGAAATATATTGGTGCTACCGATAGTTTTGTACGTGCACCGTTCCTTCTGGAGGGTATGATCCTGGGACTGATCGGTGCAGGAATCCCACTAATCATTTTGTATTTCTGTTACAATAATGTGGTAACCTATGTATATACCAAGTTCAGCGTACTTCTGGGTGTTGTAGATTTCATTCCGGTTGGACAGATCTACCAGACCCTGGTTCCGGTGGCGCTGGCTCTGGGAATTGGAATTGGTCTTGTGGGAAGCTTTATTACTACAAGAAAACACTTGAAGGTGTGAGAGTTCTGTTTTACAATAAGGGCGGTTGTTCGCATTCCGCCAGAATATGAGAAGAGGATATGGGGGCTGCTGGAGAGATCTGGCAGTCCTTTTGTATAAAAACAAGTAAGGTGTTTCAAGGCGGACGCATTGGGGCAAATGATATTCCACGCAAGTCGGTGCAACGCTCCGGTGAGCTAGCTGGAAACTGGATGAAACTTGTATGGTGAGGAGTGATAATATATGGCAGATAAACAATTTATGAAGGGGGCTGTAACTGGTGTGCTTTGCGCATCCCTGGTGCTGGGCGGGGGATATGTG
>NZ_JBCOME010000069.1:0-9512 GCF_040924365.1 Ruminococcus sp. 1001136sp1_2201st1_G3_2201SCRN_220225
TCTACTGCCTTTTTAAGTTAAAGAGAAAACTGCGCCACAGCCTTCGCAGGCCATCGCGCAGCGATTTAGTTCAATTGTGGTTTGCCGAAGCAAAACAAATGCTTTACGAAAATACGGGATGGACAGAATATAAATGTTTGAATTGAACCTATAATTCAAATTGGAGGTAACTATTTTATGAAAGTAAACTGTGTCTGGGAACACAATGGCGATGACACAATCTTGTATTCGTCCAATTTTGTTGGGGCGTTCACAAGAGGCAAGTCTAGGAGCGAAGCAATTCAAAAAATGCCGTCTGAAATTATGTCTTACTTAAAGTGGAAAGGTGATCTGATTTCGGATATTCTGGAGTCTGAGATTATTCAGGAAAAAGCATCTGAACTTACCATTTCAGATGCAGACTCAGATGTACTTTTTGATGAAGAGAAGAAGCCGCTAAGATTGGCTGAATATGAAGCACTAAAAGCACTTGCTATGAAATCTGCCAATGATTTTTTGACGTTGTATCGGGCGATACCAAATAAAGATAAAAGTGTTTTGCCAGTTAGAACTACTTTTTACGGCGAAATTCCGCGTACGGCGCGGGAAATGTATGAGCATACGAAAAATGTTAATGCATATTACTTCAGAGAAATCGGGGTTCAGGCAGATAATAACGGAACTATTGAGGAATGTAGAAATCATGGATTTGAATTGCTAGAGCAGAAACAGAACTTTCTGGAAAATAAAGTTTATCTTGGGAGCTATGATGAAGAATGGTCATTGCGGAAGGTACTGCGGAGATTTATCTGGCATGACAGGATTCATGCGAAAGCAATGTATCGGATGGCACTAAAGACTTTTGGAAAAGATGCGGTTCCAAATGTTTTTTCTTTCTGTGTAGAGAAAGAGTAGAAAGTTCTTCGGAAGTTAAGGAGGTGCATATAGATGAAATTAGCAGATTTATCATCCGGTCCTGACTGGGTAGTATGGATTGTTTTTGTGATATTTGCTGTACTTTCTATAGTTTTAATTTCTGGACACGGGAGTTGGGTTATTTCCGGATATAATACAGCTTCAAAAACAGAAAAGGAAAAATATGATGAAAAGAAGTTATGCAGAACAATGGGAATTGGAATGTCTATTATATCAATTCTTATATTAATTATGGGGTTGTTTGAAAGTGTTCTGCCTGCATTTTTTGTATATATTGCAGTGGGAATTATTGTGGTTGATGTCGTGGTAATTATTATTTTAGGAAACACGCTATGCAGAAAATAATGATTTTTAGTTTATGGAATTGACAGAAAGGAGGTCGCTGTGATGTTTATATTTTTATGTATTTGTTCACTTTTAGTACCGTTATCTATGATTATATTAGGATATACGTGGAAGAATAAGCCTCCTAAAGATCGACAGGGAATGTCAGGATATCGAAGTACTATGTCAAGGATGAATGATGAAACATGGAAATATGCACACAGATGTTGGGGAGGGTTAAACTTTGTTTTAGGAATCATTCTGACGATATTATCGATTTTTATTTTGATTTTAATGAAAGACGACACAAACTTCGAAATGATTTCTGTGTATTTGGTGTTTTTACAACTGGGAATTATGGTACTCACAATTATTCCAACAGAATTTTTGCTGCATAAGCATTTTACAAAGCAAGGAGTGAAAAAATAGCTAATTTTTGTCTTGTGAAAATGTTTTGCCTGCATTTTTTGTATATATTGCATTGGGGATTATTTTGGTTAATGTGGTGGTAATCATCATTTTAGGAAACACGTTATGTAGAAAGTAATGATTTCCAGTTTGAAAAGCCATAGTTACTGTTCACTGGTAACATTCCGCGAGGTGTTTTTTGTGAACAAAGTTCACAGAAAACCCGAGAATTGCGGCGCGAAATCATGCGAATGCATGATTTCTGTGCATCGCGGAGCGGTTACTGGTCACGGAGTGAACAGTAACAAGCCATATTCAATCCTTGGAGTAGATTTAAACCTGTCCTTGTGATAGCTGTGGGAATCGAGTAAAATAAATTATATAAAAATTTGACGGGAGGTTTTTGTATGGGAAGTTATCTGAATCCGGGAAACAAAGGGTTTCAGGAAAGCCTGAATTCGAAAATTTATGTGGATAAAACCGGTTTGATTGAAAAAACAAATGTAGCTCTTAATACCCGTCAGAAATTTGTGTGTGTCAGCCGTCCGCGACGTTTTGGAAAATCGATGGCGGCGGATATGCTGGCCGCTTACTATGCTCGTGGAGAGGATTCGGCTGAATTATTTAAATCGCTCAAAATCAGAAAAGCAGAATCCTATGAAAAACATCGTAATCAGTATGATGTCATTAAAGTAAATATGCAGGAATTTCTAAGCATGACACACAGTATGGATGAAATGCTGTCCATGTTGCAGAAATATCTGATTTTTGACCTGATGGATCATTTTGAAACGGTTCGCTTTCGTGATGAACATAATCTGATTCAGGTGATGAAGGATATTTACAGTAAAACAAATCATTCCTTTATTATTTTGATTGATGAGTGGGACTGTCTGTTTCGGGAATATAAACAGGATAAAGAAGCACAGAAAGAATATTTGGATTTCCTTCGTGCATGGTTGAAAGATAAAGACTATGTTGCGTTGGCTTATATGACGGGAATTCTTCCAATCAAGAAATATGGATCTCATTCTGCGTTAAATATGTTTACCGAGTATTCCATGACCGATCCGGGTGATCTGGCGGAATATTTTGGTTTCACAGAGAAGGAAGTATTCGCTCTTTGTGAAAAATATGATATGAGTTTCGAAGAAGCAAAGATGTGGTACGATGGTTATCAGTTGATCGCGCATCGGCAGACAGGAAATGAAATATATTCCATGTACAGTCCAAAATCCGTTGTAGAGGCAATGCTGCGTCACAAATTTGGAACCTACTGGAACCAGACGGAAACATACGAGGCTTTGAAAATTTATATTCAAATGGATATGGATGGGCTGAAAGATTCTGTAGTTCGAATGCTTGCAGGCGATGCTGTTTCCATTCATATTGGAACATTCAGCAACGATATGATTACATTTGCAACGAAAGATGATGTATTGACTTTGCTGGTGCACCTTGGCTATCTGACGTATAACAGTACAGCTGAAACTGTGAGTATTCCCAATAAAGAAGTTTCACAGGAATATATTAATGCCCGGAGATATTTTCGATAATGCCACAGTTCTTGAAGGTCTGGGGAGATGAGAATCTTCCAGAGGTGAGGTAAACACAAGGGTGAAGACGTGTAAAAGTATCTTCACCCTTAATGTTTACGCTCTATTAGATTTGCGTGCGACTAATAAAAACCGATGGATTCGTCCTTCAACGCAGCCGTTTTGCTCTAAAATCTGTTGAGCATGCAGCAGGCTGTTTTTACAACGATCTACAGAGAAGTCAGGAAATTCCCACTCTATAATATGTGAAAACCAGACCAGTGCACCTATATCAAAAAACTTGATTGGGCGGAAACATTCCTGGGCGTCCAGAATATAGAAACCTGCATCATGAAATTGCTTGCAAACGATATCCAGGTACTGCTCTGGAAATGGAAGCTTGGTTTTTCCTAAGAGAAGCTCTACCAGTTCACGGTCATTTTCCGCGCCAACCTGTTCGGTGATAAAAATTCCTCCGCTTTTCAGAACGCGATGTATTTCTTCCGCATTAAAATCGCCGTGGCGATTGATCACAATGTCAAATTCAGAATCACCGAATGGCAGCGGATCCTTTCCGTCGCTTGCCTGAAAATCAATTCCCAGAGGAAGCAGAGTTTCCCTACATAGCTGGACATTGGGCAGATAAGCTTCGGTTGCACTTGTTTTTCCGTAAGGATGGTGGAGGGATAACAAAAACTCACCGCCGCCGGTATCGATATCCAGCAGTTTCATTTCCGGTTTTAAGTAATTCAGTATGATATGCCTATAATCCCAGGGCAAGTCCGTTTCTTCCGTATATCTTCCCTCAATGTGCGAGAAATCCCATCCATGGATATGTGCCACATGTTCTTCTGTTTTCCAAATATTTATCAATTCATGTTTATTCATTGTAACTACTCCTATCTTAATATAATTATTCTATACCTCAATGATAGGTGCAGCCAACTGACAACATCAAAAAATAACCTCGATACAACCTGTTGCCAGATTTACAACTGCACCGAGTAGTTACCTCGAATAAGTCTCATTGTATGAGTTCACCGCCTTTCGAATGATCTTGTATCAGCATATCACCTTTTTTAAAAAAAGAAAACTGAAAATAATAGAGGCAAAAATGCTGCACTATGTAGAATAAAAAAATTTTGACATTTTCACACATGCGTGCTAATATGATTATAGAAAAAGAGTGCTACCGATAGACGGTTAGTCCGATATATGTTTTGACAAAAATTGCCGCTTAGTTTACCAGACCAGGGCGGCTATTTTTGTGGTTTATTATTATCCTTGCCAAAGGTATATCCAAGACCAAAGCAGGTTAAGCCGAAGCTCATTACTGCTATAAAATCAACAATACTCATGGCTTAGCCCTCCTTTCCAGTGGATTCTCTTTCGAGTTTCTATGTAATCAGAGGGTCACAGTCCCTCTGCTGAAGGACTAACCGCCTACCGTTATGATAGCACCCATGTTTCGATTATAACAGTCAAAGTGGGAATCTGCAATCGGAAAGTTGATGACCCATAAAAATCTGACTGTGATACTATTTTGATACTAAAAAATGAAGAGAACAGAAATATAGCGTAGAAATCTTATAACACAGGACAATAAAGACACGAAAATCACAGAAAATAATGAGATTTTAAGAACCTCACAAACGTGAAGATGGACGTACTGTTGGATCAGGACGTGTTGCTACAGTTATCGAGTAATCACTGACTACAGATAATAATATAAATTTGGTATCGTAAGATGCCGTGTGTTCAAGCGTAAGATAAGGGATGTCGGGAAATAGACAGTCCCATTTTGCAGAAAGCCTTTTTCAAACATGCTCCAGGATGTTGAGAAAGCTGATAAAAACAACGGATACCTATATCCGTGGATATTATAGTTGAGAACTTTTGTACCTAACATTATAAAAATCAATTATGGAGGTAAATACCAAGATGAAACTTGATGATTTTACAGGAATGATGACAGGACATTTTGATAACAAGGAGCAGTTTGATAAGATGCAGGCGGAAGGGAAAACATATCCATATGCCGAGCATGTAAATACAATCTGTAATGACAAAATAAAAAATCTTCCAGAGGATTTCAATGGCAGATTTGTTGTTGAAGAAAGCTACTATGAAACGAATGGGAAACGTCATGCGTCACCACATCTTTTTCTTATTACAGAAACAGAACAGGGAATTTTACTTTCCTCTTATGAAATTCCAGAAGGAGAAGATAAGAAGACATTTTCATATGCTTCCATGAAGAAGGTTGATTACGCGGAACTGAAAAAATCCGAAAAATTTACTCCGGCACTTTACCATGAAAAGGACGGAATCTGGGAAGGCGGCAGCATAAGCCAGTTTTCGCCGGTAATGACATTTAAACTTTGGGAAAAGTTTTCCGATAGCTGCCTGGAAGTATCTGAAAGTATGGAAGTTAACGGAAAAAGGACTTTTGGATATGATGAACCAATCATTTATAAAAGGGTATAATCAAAGAGCGGCAGATAAAGAAATCATCCTGCGCTAGAGCGTGTTTGAAAAAGGCTTTCTGCAAGATGTACGTCACAATTTGTGGGAGATTTCGCCCGGATGAGGGCGCCGTAGCGGGCTACGGCAACCGAATTCGGGTGAAATATACCGCAAAGTGGGGCGTGCAAATTGCGGGAATGCTTTTTCAAACACGCTCTAATATAGCAGAAACTTAATTTTTGATGTACTGTACCGTGTAGGTGACGGATATGGGATTTGGGGTAAAATATGGTATGCTATAAAAAAATACAGAAATTAGTTTAATGGAGCTTCCTGTATAATAAAAAACGTAGATGTTGAAAATTGAAAATACCTCAGAGTACAATAAGACTACTGACTGGCAGGTTAGTAAAAATCTTATTGAACAGAGAGGTATCTACAATGAAGTCTAACACACAGAACGCAAAAATTGAAGCTATTACAGAAAAAACTTTGGTGCTCGGAATTGATGTCGGAAGTGAAACGCACTATGCCAGAGCTTTTGATTACAGAGGAATCGAGTATTCGAAGAAGCCATTTAAGTTTAGCAACACAGAGGCTGGATTTGTGACATTTAAGGAATGGATCCTGGACATCAAAGAAAGACATGAGAAGGATAAGGTGGTTCTAGGTATGGAACCGACCGGGCACTACTGGTTCAATCTTGGAAAGTTTCTACAGGATAATGAAATGAAACCGGTTCTTGTAAATCCTCACCATGTGAAAAAATCAAAAGAACTCGACGACAATAATCCAACTAAAAATGACCGTAAGGATCCGAAAGTTATAGCAGGATTAGTTAGAGAGGGACGTTACATGATCCCATACCTGCCGGATGGTGTTTACGCTGATCTTAGAACAGCATCAAACATAAGATTCCAGTTACAAGCGGAACTTACAAGAATTCAAAACAGGATCAGTCGTTGGTTCAATATATATTTTCCTGAATATAGAATGGTATACGGAAAGCCAGATGCCAAGAGCGGAATGCTACTCCTTAAAGCAGCACCACTCCCTGAAGATATCCTGACGTTAGGTATCGATGGAGTGAACCAGATCTGGCGTGATGCGAAGTTAAGAGCAGTTGGAAAAGCGAGGGCGAAGACCCTGATAGAAGCTGCAGAGCACAGTGTCGGAAGCAAAGAAGGAGCAGTAGCTGCAAGAATGGAAATCCGAATGCTTCTGGAGGACTATGAATCCAGAAGCATACGTCTTCAGGAAGTTATGACTCTGATTGAAGGGTTGGTAAAACAGATTCCGATGGCTGAGAAGCTGTTGGAGATCAAAGGTGTGGGAATCAGGACAGTGTCAGGGTTCCTTGCAGAAGTAGGTGATATTAGCCGCTTTAACAATCCGAAGGAACTGCAGAAGCTTGCAGGATTGGCATTGGTTGAAAATAGTTCGGGAAAGCACAAGGGCGAGACAACAATAAGCAGACGAGGTCGAAAGAGACTCAGATATCTGCTCTTTGAGGTTGCAATGTCGCTTGTAACGAAGAACCCGGAGTTCAGGGAACTCCATAATTATTATACAACCAGGAGGCTGAATCCCTTGAAGAAAATGCAGTCACTTATGGCGATTGCAGCCAAGCTGATACGAGTCTTTTATGTCATGCTGACTAAAGGTGTGAATTATGATCCGAAAAAGATGGTAAATGACATCAAGAGACCAGCAGTTTATCTACAGACTGCGTAAGAAAGACAAGTAACTATAGTGGAGGTTGTCACGTGGGCAGCCACTGAATCAAGCAGAATGTAACAGATAACGTCCACTGCTCACAGTGCTGGTACAGGAAGCAAGTCAGTAATCAACAATACAAAGAATGAGCCAGTAGTCGGCAGGAATTTTTACCATAGGGCATGACCCTGTAATGGAGCATAGCTGACACCCTGGTTATGGGCAGGCAGGACGAAGGAAGTTAGGACCTCTGGAGATAGAGATGATCCTGGTGGATATAGGAGGTTAGCTGCCATAGAGGGAAGGGTATACACAAGGCCAGTAAAGCGAAAATCAATGACGTTTTATTTCGTATACCATTCAACCGCTATTTCAGTACCTGATACATCGAAATGCTCATAGCTGTGGCTTATTCACTGAGATATGAAAGGTTGAAAAACCTTGAATTTTCAATAAAAAACACTTGATTATATGAGGAGAGTAAAAATAATATGGATAAAACAGATGAAGGTTTACTTGGAAATGAGAAAATCGAGGAAGCAATCGCGGCACTTCAGCAGCAGCCAACGCAGGAATTGCTGGCTCATGCACTGACTGTGGTACGAAGACGTATGCGTGAAAACGGTCAGGTAATCATCGCCGTAGAGCCAAACGCAGCAGCAGGACAGATGAAACTGCAGGCTGTGAAAACTTCCGACGGAAACAGCTGGTGGGCGGTTTTTACCAGTTTCGACGAAGAATTGAAAGGCGGCGGAAGTGTTATGTCAACCTTTATGACTGACATTGGAAAAGTGTTGGAGGCGGCATTGTCCGAGGAAGAAATCAACGGCGTGATCATCAATCCCTGGAACCGGACATTGATGCTGGACAAGACATTGATTCGGATCGTGCTTGGAGATGTGACACAGTAAGTTACTGAAAAATGCCAGGTAAGAAAATAAAAACGTTTCTTCTGTCCATTGGATAGATCGGAGCGCGAAAATTCTGCCTGGCAATTTTTTTATTGCTAAAATTATTGACAAACGATAATTCTAAGTTATAATTAAATTATAAATTATCGTTTTTCAATAATTTTTATAAACCAGTTAGAGAAATCCAGAGTAAAGGTTTAGAAAGTTTAATCCAGCACGATAGCGGATTTTCTCGTTATCAGCAAAAGGAGGTTCCCCATGAAAGAAAGACATTTATTTACCCTCTTATCTGTGGAAGCGGCCGCCTGCGTCCTGTTCTGTATTTTACAGCGCAGCTTATCCGGTCTGTTTTCCACCTTGATCGCATTCCCTTTTGAACAGATCGGAGCTGGCCTGCGGATCCTGTCACTGTCTGGAGCTGTAGGAAATGTGATCGCGATCATCTTATACATGCTGTTGGGGCTTATCCCTGCTGGAATTTGGGGATTCCTGCACTGGCGCAAGAAATCAGAACCCCTGGATTTCATGCTTCTGGCTATCAGCGCTCTTCTTTTTGCAACCCTATACTACATGATCAATCCGGGACTTTTGTCCATCGGAGTACCAGGCACCGGGAAATGGTCCCTGGGAAGTACCTTCTATTCCGTCCTTCTGGGTTACCTGCTTATTCGCATTTTGCTTCATTATAAGAATGCAGGAACGGAGAGACTGCAAAAGGGGCTTTGGTTCCTTCTTGGCGCTGTGAGCGTGGTATTGGTGTACGGCATCTTTGGACAGGAGCTGGGAGGGCTGCTTCAGAATCTGGAAACGGTACAGAAGGGAAATACAGGCATAGAGCTAAGCGATGGATTTTTTACTTTTTCCAACCTTACCCCTACCTATGTTTTCCTGTTCCTCCACTTTGCAGTCCGTATTCTGCCTTATGTACTGGATATTATAGTTGTTTTCCTGGCGAGAAGGCTTCTGGCTGCAATGAAGGAAGACCTGTATCAGGGAGAGAGTATAAAACTGGCGGAAAAACTTTCCCACTTTTGCGTGTGGACCTTAGCATCCACTATTGGGGTGGATGCGGTATTTAACCTACTACAGTTGCTTTTCCAGAGCAGACTTTACCAGCTTGAGTATGTGGTGTCAGTCCCGGTATTTTCCCTGGCCTTTGTGCTGGCGGTGCTGTTGTTTGCAAGGTATATAAGGGAAATGCAGAGGCTGAAAGAGGATAATGACCTGTTCATATAAG
>NZ_JBCOME010000069.1:9666-18888 GCF_040924365.1 Ruminococcus sp. 1001136sp1_2201st1_G3_2201SCRN_220225
ATTTATGGCAATAAAAGTATGTCTTGAAGACGTATTGAAAGAGCGGGGAATGACGTCTAAGGAACTGTGCAGCCTGATAAACATCACAGAAGCCAACCTGTCCGTCCTAAGAAGCGGAAAGGCCAAGGGCGTGCGGTTCCACACCATTAACCGGATCTGTTATTTCCTGCAATGCGATGTTGGCGATATCTTAAAATTCGATGGAAATCTGGAGGTGGACGAAAATGAAGATTAGGAAATATCTGTTAAAAAGTTTGTTCAAATTATCGGTTGTTTTCATGGCTTTCACAGCCAGCGGCTGTACTCTTGCAGTCCCAGAAGCCGGCACAGATGGAAACGGTGACCGGCTGATTGGCGCTTTTATCACCTCCGAATACCTGGACCTGTATGATATGGAGGGCTATCTGAACGACCATGCCGCCTCCCTTATGAACAACAGCAGTATCACCATAGGAAACGACAGTCGTTATGAGGGGAAACTTGTGGCAACTGTGGATAAAGAAGGTTCCCAGTCTTCTTCTGAGTGGAAAATTTCCTTTGGGGACATAAAAGGAGAATACATTTTAATGCCAGTGACCGAAGACGAGGATGGAAATACATCTGTAGGAAATCTTTGTTCTGACGGAGTAGGAGATCCGTATTTGAACTATAATGTTACCGATGATGGAGAAACACAGGAAATCAGTGCCACCGTTTACCAGGTCTCTGGCAAGTCAGAACACACCCAGTATGTAAACCCGGTTTTCCAGAAAGAAAACGGGGAAATTTATGCCATGGCTGGAAACGGCTATTCCAACGGTGTGGAAGGCTCAGAAGGAAACACTATGGCCGCTACCCTTTCCGGTGAAACTACTACAGTGGAAAATGGAAAGACTAAGACAGAAGGCTGTAAAGTGACGGTTCAGTTTGCCACTATGTACAAACCAGTGCGGACCATCATTTACCAGATGAATGCGGCAAATCAGGTGTTGAAGCAGACTGCCTATAAGCCATCTGAGGTGCCGGATAGCTTGAAGGTAGAAGCAGACACTGTCTATATTCTGGCGGAAATCAGAAAGGAAGATACTTCAGGCAAAATGGTGACAACCAGGACGATCTTGAATTTGAATTCGTCAGAGGATGAGGAAACGCAGTACTTGGAGACTTGGTATCCCCTGGAGAATGGGTTGGTCAGCAAAAAAGATGTAGAGATTGAATACTGAATAAAAATGCCAGGAAAATCAACCTGGCATTTTTGGCGTAATAGGAAATTTCGTTGGAATTTGTTATTTATTTTTTACTCATTTTTTCTCGAAAAAAGCAGAATTTGTACAAAATAAATACATAATTCATACAAAACCAATTCCAAACAATAAAAAGCAATAAAGAATAATAAAAAAACAATTGACAACACTACAACACTTTGCTATACTAAAATTACCAAAAAGAGGCGAGCAAAAAGAACATTTTTTATTTATGCAAAGGCGCATGAAACTACATCGTGACTAAGTTGCAGAATAGAAAATGTTTTTTTACTATAAAGGCATCGACACCAGAATTTTATAAAATATTTTCTAAAAAATGTCCTGCTTTTATAAGAAAACACCTGCGGCAGCAGGCGCTTCCGCTTTCCGAAAAGGCTTACTACCGTACCGGAATTAAGGACGGATAAGAAAGGAGAAAAAACTATGAAAATGATGAAAGCAGCAGTAGCACTTGGAATGGCACTCACCATGACTGTTACAGGTGCATCAGCAGTATTCGCAGAGGGAGAGACACTCAGCGTTGCTACTGATTTCGAGATCAAGACTCTGGTACCGTGGGCTGCATCCGAGGAGAATGCATTCCTGGTACTGAACCAGGCAGAAGAGGGACTGTTCCGTATGGACGAGAACAACCAGCCTCAGCCGGCTCTTTGCGATACTTATGAGGTATCCGATGACAAGCTTACATACACCTTCCACTTAAGAGACGGAATCCAGTGGAGCAATGGTGAGCCTGTAACAGCAGCAGATTTCGTATACGCATGGCTGAAACAGATGAGCGCAGACGCAACAAACGGCTACAGCTTCATTATGACAGACTACATCGTAAATGGCCAGGAGTACAATGAGGGAAGCGTTGAGGCTTCTGAGGTAGGCGTTAAGGCTGTTGACGATCAGACACTGGAAGTTCAGCTGAAGAGCCCGACACCATACTTCCTGAACCTTACTACAATGGATATGTTCTTCCCGGTTAACGAAGCATTCTGCGAAGAGCAGGGTACAAACTTCGCTCTTTCCCCAGACAGCATGCTCTACTGCGGACCGTACGTGATCACAGATTATGATCCGGCTGTAGGCGTTACTTTCGCTAAGAACGATAACTACTGGGATAAAGACAACGTAGCAATCGAAGATGCACAGGTTCGTGTAATCAAAGATGCTGCAGCTGCATTAAGCGCATATCAGGCTGGCGAGCTTTCCCAGGTTAAACTTGATTCTGCAAACGTAGTAGCATACAAGGATGATCCGGAATTCGCCCAGGAGATCGACTTCCGTACAAGCTATGTACAGTTCAACCTTACAGATGACGTAATGAGCAATGTAAACATGAGAAAAGCTATTTCTCTTGCTATGAACAGAAGCGCTCTTACAGATAACATTCTTGCTGATGGTTCTGCACCAGGATTCGGTCTTGTAGCAGACGGCATGAGCGGTGATGGAGAGAAGACATTCCGTGAACTGAACGGAGATGTTTCCCCATATGATCCGGAGCAGGCAAAAGAGTACTACGACAAAGCAGTTGAGGAACTTGGAAGCGCACCTTCAGAGGTTACTCTTCTTGTAGCTGATGACTCTGTATCCAAATCCGTTGCAACATTTATCCAGAGTGAGCTTGTTACAACACTTGGTCTGAACGTAGTAATCGATACCAAGACTGTACAGGGACGTGGAGAGCTGATGGATGCCAACAACTATCAGTTTGCTGTAACAGCATGGGGTGCTGACTATGATGACGCTATGACATACCTTGATCTGTGGACAAACGGAACTCCATACCGTGGAAACTACAACGATGCAGATTACAATGCACTGATTTCTGATGCTAAGACTCAGACAGACGATGCAGCTCGTCTTGATGACATGCTGAAAGCTGAGAAGAAGCTGGTTGAGGAAGACGCAGTTGTTGCTCCTGTATACCACAGAGGTTCCGCTGTTCTGACAAAATCCAATGTCAAGAACCTGATCAGCCATCCGATCGGTGTTCCGCTTGAGTTCAAGTACGCTTCCTTCGAATAATCTCTTATTCAGGTGATTGTTGGATATAAACTGGTAGCGAAACAGATCTCAGAGGTTTGCTTCAAATTCAAGTAATATTCCTTAAGGAATAAGTAACGGACCGTATACAGCAGTGGCTTACACAGCCGGTATACGGTCTGTTTTTCACAGAAAGAAAAGGAGTACTGTTCACTACGTGCACAGTAACAGAAAAGGTGATGTCATGCTGAAATATGTATTAAAGCGATTAGGGTACATTCTGGTTACCTTGTGGGTAATTGTAACCTGTACCTTTTTCATGATGAAAAATCTTCCAGGTACACCTTTTGATGCTGAGCGTTTTAGTATTATGACACCTCAGCAGCAGGAACGTGTGCTGGAAATGTATGGATTAAATGATTCTCTTCCAATGCAGTATGTGAAATATATTAAGAACATGCTGAAAGGAGACCTTGGCACTTCCTTTACTTATGTAAACCAGGACGTTTCCAAGGTTATCACAGGTCGTCTCGGACCATCTGCTCTGATTGGTATCCAGGCAGTACTGATCGGACTTGCAATCGGATTAATTTTAGGAATCCTGGCTGCCTGGAAGCACAATAGCGGAATTGATTACCTTACTATGATATTGGCAGTGCTTGGAGTTTCGGTGCCGAACTTTGTCGCCGCAGCCCTTCTTCAGTATTACATAGGTCTGAAATGGGGCGTTCTCCCGGTTGGATTCTGGACTGGCTGGAATTGTTCCGTATTGCCGTCCATTGCGCTTTCGTTCAGTGCAACAGCTATGGTTGCCCGTTTTATGCGTACCGAAATGCTGGATGTACTGGATCAGGATTACATCGTAACTGCAAGAGCCAAGGGGCTGAGCCAGATGAAAGTCCTTATGCGTCATGCAGTCCGCAACTCCATCCTTCCGGTTGTAACTATTTTAGGACCAATCGTAGTAAACCTTATGACAGGATCTCTTGCTGTAGAGAACATTTTCAGTATTCCTGGTATCGGAAGTCTTTTCGTAGACTGTATCAAGGCAAATGACTATCCAGTGATCATGGGTATTACTATTTTCTATGCCGCATTCTATATGCTGATTGTACTGCTTGTTGACCTGGCTTATTCTCTTATTGATCCGAGAATTCGTCTTGCCAAAGGAAAGGAGAGCTGATCGTGGACAAATCAAAAATTGACCGCAGCATGTATCAGAAAGCGAAAGTAGAAGCCTCTGAAAAAGAGCACATCGCAGCTCCTGCTTCCACTATGCTGGCTGACGCATGGATCCGTCTGAAAAAAAACAAGGCAGCAGTTGTAGCATTATTTATTTTGATCGGAATTATCCTGCTTGCCATTTTTGCACCGATCTTCAGTAAATATTCATTTAGAGACACTGATTATAACAATGTATATGGACTTCCAAGCGCAGCACATATTTTTGGTGCTGATCAGTTTGGACGTGACCTGTGGGTACGTACCTGGATGGGAACCAGAATTTCCCTTATGATCGCACTGGTAGCTGCAATCCTTGATCTGGTTGTAGGTGTTCTTTACGGTGCTGTTTCCGCTCTTTTCGGTGGAAAGGTAGACGCTATTATGCAGCGTATCATTGAGGTACTGGTTGGAATCCCAAGCCTTATCATTGTAATCCTTTTCCTGATGGCATTCCCGGCTGGTGTAGGAACTATTATCGCTGCACTTTCCATTACCGGATGGGTAAACATGGCCAGACTGGTTCGTGCTGAGATCCTGAAACTGAAGAATCAGGAATTCGTACTTGCTTCTCAGGTTCTTGGAACCAGCAAATTCAACATTATTATGAAGGATCTGATCCCGAACACAGTCAGCGTTATCGTAATCAACGTGATGTTCACAATCCCAAGCGCTATCTTTACCGAGGCATTCTTAAGCTTCATTGGTATTGGTCTGGCAGAGCCGCAGGCTTCCCTTGGTGTATTGATCAACGGTGGTTATCAGGTACTGCGAATGTATCCACATGTACTGATTTTCCCGGCAATTGTTATCGTACTGATTATGGTATGCTTCAGTATTCTGGGCGACGGACTTCGTGATGCCCTTGATCCGCAGATGAGAAAGTAGGTACAGCTATGGGAAAAATATTAGAAGTTAAGAATCTTACAGTCCACATCAAGACGCACAAGGGCGTTGTCCAGGCTGTGCGCGGCGTGGATTTTTACCTGAATGAGCAGGAGACACTTGCGGTAGTAGGAGAGTCCGGTTCCGGAAAATCCATTACCATGAAAGGTGTTATGGGAATCCTCCCAAAGAATGGAAAAGTAGTAGAAGGAAGCGTAATGTTTCAGGGAAATGATCTGACCAAATATTCAGAACGTCAGATGCAGCAGGTGCGCGGAAGCGAGATTGCCATGATCTTCCAGGATCCTATGACTTCCCTGAACCCAACTATGAAGGTTGGAAAACAGATCGAGGAAATGTTGAAAGAGCACCGCAAGGAGATGAGTAAAGCCGACCGTAAGGCAAGAGCCATTGAGCTTCTTTCCCTGGTTGGAATCTCCAATCCGGAGGCACGTTACGACCAGTATCCACACCAGCTGTCCGGTGGTATGAGACAGCGAGTTGTCATCGCCATTGCACTGGCATGTGATCCCAAGGTGCTGATCGCAGATGAGCCGACCACAGCCCTTGATGTAACGATCCAGGCACAGATCCTGGATCTGATGCGCGATCTTCAGAAAAAGATCAAAACATCCATTATCATCATTACCCATAACCTTGGTGTTGTGGCAAATATTGCAGACCGTGTTGCTGTTATGTATGGCGGAAAATTAGTTGAGACAGGAGATGTGGAAGATATTTTCCACAACCCATGTCACGAATATACAAAAGGCCTTCTTCGTTCTATTCCAAAAGCACACGAAAAAGGCGGTGAGCTTCAGGCAATCCCGGGAACTCCTCCGGATCTTATGGAGCCTCCGGTTGGATGTCCTTTTGCGGCAAGATGTAAGGAGACAATGATCGTCTGCCAGAAATACATGCCGGATTATACCGATTGCGGCAAGAATCACAAGTCAGCATGCTGGATGCTTGACGAGATGGCACAGGAGGTAAACTCTGATGAAAAATGATGAAAAGCAGGTACTTCTTGATGTCAAGAACCTGAAGAAATACTTTAATGTTGGAAATAAAAAGATCCTGAAAGCAGTTGATGACATTTCCCTTCAGATTTATAAAGGAGAGACTCTTGGTCTGGTTGGAGAGTCTGGATGTGGTAAATCTACCTTCGGAAGAACTGTTATCCATCTGTATGATCCTACAGATGGTACGGTAACCTTCGATGGAACGAAAATTGACAAGAATCTGGATACAAAGCAGAGACATGAGCTTTGCAGAAGAATGCAGATGATTTTCCAGGATCCATATGCATCCCTGAACCCGCGAAGAAAAATTCTGGATATTGTAGCAGAGGGAATTGATGCTCACGGTCTTGCTGCCAATAAAAAAGAACGTGATGCCAAGGTAATTGAGCTTCTGGAAACCGTTGGTCTTCAGGCAGAGCATGCAGATCGTTTCCCTCATGAGTTTTCCGGTGGACAGCGCCAGCGTGTTGGTATTGCACGTGCACTTGCAGTAAATCCGGATTTTATTGTATGCGATGAGCCAATTTCTGCTCTGGACGTTTCCATCCAGGCACAGGTTATCAACCTTCTGGAGCAGCTTCAGAGAGAGCGTGGGCTGACTTACCTGTTTATTGCACACGACCTTTCCATGGTGAAACATATCAGTGACCGTATTGGTGTTATGTACTTGGGATCTCTTGTTGAGCTTGCTGACAGTGAGGAGCTTTTCGAGAACCCAATGCATCCTTATACCAAGGCTCTTCTTTCTGCAATCCCGATCCCGGATCCGGATATTGAGAAGAACCGTCAGAGAATCATGCTGGAGGGTACACTTCCGAACCCTATTGATCTTGGCGAGGAGTGTAAGTTCTGCAGTCGCTGTCCTGTTTGCAAGGATAGCTGCCATAAGAGCCAGCCGAAGCTTGTTGAGGTAAAACCGGGACATTTTGTTGCCTGCAGTCAGTGCGCAGAGTAATATTTGACAGACAGATTGGGTATCTATTCAGAAGATATGGAAAGCTAAAAGACTGGCTGTAATATGAAATGTATAGTGCTTGTTAACTGTTAAAATAGCAAGAGATAGACTTAGGAAAAATCAGACAGCAGAAAACAGGAGGAAGAAGGATGTTTATTGAGGAACGGCAGATAGCCATCGAGAAAGTCCTTCGGGAAGAGGGAAAAGTCCGGACCAGGGAACTGAGCGAAATGTTCCAGGTTACAGAGGACTGCATCCGTAAAGATCTGAAAACTCTTGAGAATGCCGGTAAATTAAAAAGAACTTACGGTGGTGCGATTCTTTCCCAGGATTACCCGCTGGAAAGAGATGTTATCGACAGAAGAAATTATCATGTGGACAAGAAGATGGTGATCGCGGTCAAGGCTATGACGTTGATCAAAGAGCGGGAAGCGATTTTTCTTGATATATCCACAACCAATATTGAGCTTGCCAAGCTTCTTGCGAAATCGAAAATGCAGCTTACCGTAGTGAGCAACATGATCGATATTTTACAGCTGCTTGCGCAAAATCCCAAGATCACAGCCATTGGAACCGGTGGAATCATGTATCCTACAGTAAATGGATTCCTTGGTTCTGCAGCAATCCAGGTGATCCGGCAGTACAGCTTTGACCGGGCATTTATGGGAAGCTGCGGAATTGATATGATGGATCACACCGTCACGACTCTTGGAGTGGAGGACGGATTGACCAAGAAGGCTGCAATTGAAAGCAGCCGTCATAAATATGCCGTGATGGAGCGGGAGAAATTTTATTTTAATGAATCTTATAAATTTACACAGCTTGATGAACTGGACGGAATCATCACAGATGAATTCCCAGATCAGTCGGTGCAGGATATGCTGGATTCCCTTGGTGTAACGCTCTATTAAGAAACGGCAGCTCGGGAATGCAGCAACAAAGTGACAAGACCGGCGGGCATGGGAATAATTTGTGAAATTATCAGAATGCAAAGTATTGTGATAGCTGCAATGTGATAGTATCAGGCTGGGTGAAAGGAAAAAGAGGATATGAGCAAATTTACTTTGGAGGTTTGTGCAGATTCTGTGGAATCTGTACTTGCCGCTGAGAAAGGCGGAGCAGACAGGATCGAGCTTTGCGGAAATGTGGTGATTGGAGGAACAACTCCATCAGAGAGTCTTTTCCGCGAGATCCGCAGGTATAGTGATATTAAGATCCATGCACTGATCCGTCCAAGATTTGGGGATTTTTGTTATACTGAATATGAATTTGATATTATTCGTTCAGAAGTGAGAAGATTCCGGGAGCTGGGTGCCCAGGGAGTTGTACTCGGTATGCTAAGACCGGATGGATCTCTGGATGTGGAGCATCTGGCACTGCTTATGGAGGAAGCGAAGGGGATGTCTGTAACTTTGCACAGGGCTTTTGACGTGTGCAGGGATCCAATGGAGGCCCTGGAGCAGGCCATTTCTCTTGGTTTTAACACCATTCTTACATCTGGACAGAAGAATAACTGTGTGGATGGTTCGCCGCTGCTTGCAGAGCTGGTGGAAAAGAGTGCAGGTCGTATTCACATTATGGCTGGTGCAGGAGTGAATGCAGACGTGATTGCGCCAATCTATGAGAAAACCGGAATCACAGATTATCATATGACGGGCAAGGTTTTGCTGGACAGTGAGATGAAGTACCGCAAAGAGGGTGTGAGTATGGGACTGCCTTCTTTGAGTGAGTATGAGATTTTCCGCACCAGTGAGGCTGAGGTGAAAAAGGCCCGGGAAGTTTTAGCAAGGCTTTAGAGCCTTAGGCGCTCTTTCACAAAATGGGATTGTTTTCGTGAAAGGGCGTTTTGCTATTTAGTTGATTAAAAGTTCTTCAATGCGGACGCATTTGGACAATGTGTATTACTCACTCGCCGGCGCAA
>NZ_JBCOME010000070.1:0-18744 GCF_040924365.1 Ruminococcus sp. 1001136sp1_2201st1_G3_2201SCRN_220225
CCTCTGGCCATTCCCAGCCTGGCAAACCCGCTTGGTGTGCTCCATAAACCCGCGCAGATTCAGAAGCCCGGTCAGCTCATCATACTCGGAAATAATACCAAGAACCCGGTTTTTCTCCTTAATCTCTTCCATATCCCTGGACATCTCCAGCCGTCTGGCCGCCTCTGCCTTGCTGATCTCCAGATAATGCAGGGACAAACCAATCTGCAGGCTGATCACATAGAAGAACGGGAAATCCTCCTGGTCAATGTCACAGGCCAGAAGTCCATACTGCTTCTCCCCGGAAAAGAGAAGAAAGACCATAAACTGATGGCGCTCTTCATCCTCCATCAGATCACAGATTCCGTTTTCCTTCATGACCAGAGGTCTTTCGTAAGCCGCCTTGGTAATGATCCTGCCATTCTCATAGCTGGCAGCAAGATGAAGGTTATAAGGGCAGGTCCACTTCCGTTTGCCATCGTAAACAATCGGTTCATCCAGAAGAAAAAGATGAGTACATCTTGTATGAAGCTCCCGCATTTTCTCCATAATTTCCTTCAGAAAAGCCTGCTCGTCATCCATGCAGTCGTTTAAATCCCGGGCAAGAACCGGAATAAACCAGGATTTCCTCTGAAAACTGATCAGCTCCAGCTTCATTCCGGTAATGGTCTTATTCAACCTGTGCACCTGGGCGCCAAGTCCCACGGGTGTCTCTTTCTTCGAAACATCCTCTGACACACAGCCGCAGGACTCTCTTTTTACAAGAGAAACCGGCACGCGTCTGGATACCGCTTCTTTTCCGGGATCTTTTCCATCCAGGCGGTTCACCAGATCGTAGACTGCCATTTTACCCATAAGTTCTCCGTCCTGCTGAACTGTAGTAAGGGGCGGTTCCATCCCGGATGCACGCTCGCAGTCATCAAATCCGGTAATCATAATATCCTTGCCAACCACAAGCCCACGCTTCTCGCAGACACGATAGCCGGCAAAAGCCATCTCATCGTTGGCAAATACAATGGCCTGGGCATCCGGGTTGCTATCCAGAAGGCGTTCCACCTGTTTGTCCACAAACTCTGAATAATCCCCCTGGGCAATCATTCCAGGGGTTACAGGAAGCCCGTATTTCTTCATGGTTTCCAGATAAGCTTCCTTACGCTCAATGGCATCTGTGTTATGCTCCGGTCCTGCCACGAACAGGATTCTGGACAGATGATGCTCTTCCACCAGATGGGAAATGACCATCGCGATACCATCTTTGTTATCGCAGATCAGGGAGTGACAATTGGACACATCCACGACTTCTGTAAGAAAAACCGTGGTGATTCCATTATATTTCTGGGCAAATTTGTTGGGATCATCCTCCCGTAGCTGGATTCCCAGTGTTCCATAATTAATGATCAGACCATCCAGTCCGCCGATCAGGCTGTAGTCATGTATAGTATTAAATTGATAGTCATAGGAATTTTTCTGTTTGCTGCCCAGGACATCTTCGAAAAAGTCCTTAGTCCGGGTTCCCAGAAAAAAACAGACATTTACATCCAGCTCTGCCGCCGCCTCAGAAATCCCCTTGATATGCTCTTTGGGAAAATAGGTATGCACTCCTCCGATGAGGACTCCAAGATTATACCTCTTTTTTTCTTCCATCTTCACACCTCTTGCTGCAAAACTTTGATATTTTTTCTTTCTCCTTCATATCGCACTTCATCTGTTCTTACGCTCTTTTTTATCCAAAATCAGCTTTTGGCTTTCGTCTATTATAACAATGTTTCCTATAGCATGTAAAGTCGCTTTTGTGAACTTTCGCTAAATATGTGAATATTTGAGCCCTTCATTGCAGTGCAGATTTTTTTCTGGTATACTTTAGGCATCAAGCGCACATCTGCAAATTAAAGCAGTAAAGAATTGGACTTTATCGGTTATAGAGACAGCTTGCAGGAATGATTTACCAAACACACTCTGGCGCCTGATAGGAAGGATAAAAAAATGGCAATTAACCCCATGAAATTACTTGAACTTAAGAACCTGTGGGGCGCTTTTACAAGGCGTCACCCGAAATTCCCACAATTTATTTCAGCCGTGCAGCAGGCCGGCATTTCCGAGGGAACCGTGATCGAGGTTCAGATCACCACACCAGATGGCAGAACTTTCACTTCCAACCTGAAAGTACAGCCGGAAGACATTGAAGCTGTGAAAAGTCTACAGAATTACCAGTAAATATTTAGCTAAATTTTATCTAGATTTTACAATATTTTTGCACAAAAAAATTGTATTTTTATCAAAAATATTGTATAATATAGCTTAAAGCATTCCTGTTTACGGATGCATTTCTGTGAACAGCAGCCTTAAAGAAATGAAAGTGAGGGTTCACCATGAAACAGAACAGTATGTTAGCAATGATTCTGGCAGGCGGCCGTGGCAGCCGTCTTCACGATCTTACCAACAAAGTGGCTAAACCGGCAGTTTCCTACGGCGGTAAATACCGTATCATTGATTTCCCCCTCAGTAACTGTGCCAACAGTGGCATCGACGTAGTAGGCGTACTGACACAATATGAGTCAGTTGAACTGAACAGTTATGTTGCAGCTGGCGGACGCTGGGGACTGGATTCCAAGGACAGCGGTGTATATGTACTTCCGCCTCGTGAGAAAGCAGACACCGGACTCGACGTATATCGCGGAACAGCCGACGCGATTTCCCAGAACATTGATTTTATAGATCAGTATGATCCGGAATACCTTCTGGTACTTTCCGGTGACCACATTTATAAAATGAATTATGACAAGATGCTTGCCTTCCATAAAGAGAGACAGGCCGATGCTACCATCGCCGTTATCGAGGTTCCTCTTAAGGAAGCCAGCCGTTTCGGTATTATGAACACAGATGGCGAGACAGACCGTATCACCGAATTTGTCGAGAAGCCGCCGGTACCTGAGAGCAATCTTGCCTCTATGGGTATCTATATTTTTAACTGGAAGCTTCTTCGCAAGCTGCTTCTTGCAGATATGAAGAACCCGGATTCCAACCATGACTTTGGAAAAGATATCATCCCTACTCTTCTTGGCGATGAGAAGCGTCTTTTCGCTTACCGCTTCAAGGGCTACTGGAAGGATGTTGGAACCATAGATTCTCTCTGGGAGGCAAATATGGATCTTCTCAGTCCGGCTAATGAGCTGGATTTAAGCGACCTTACCTGGAAGATTTACACCGAAGACGTAACCGCACTTCCGCAGTACATTGGTGCAGAAGCCAGGATCCAGAATGCTTACATAACCCAGGGCTGTGTAATTGAAGGCGAGGTTACCAATTCCGTAGTCTTTACCGGAGCTAAGGTAAGACCAGGTGCAAAGGTAATTGACAGTGTACTTATGCCAGGTGCTATTGTGGAGGATGGTGCTGTCGTAATACGTGCCCTTGTTGCCAATGGCGTAAACATCGGCAAGGGTGCTCTTGTAGGAAGTGCTGACAGTGAGCACATCGAGCTGATCGCGAAACGAGTAAAGGGGGCCGAATAATATGTATAAAGCATTTGGAATTGTAAACTCATCATCCAGAAACATCCGTGTAGAGGGACTTGAGGACTACCGTCCAATCGGAGCTTTCTCATTCCTGGGCAGATACCGTATGGTCGACTTCCCGATTTCCAACCTGAGCAACAGCGGCATTGACCGCATCCAGATCTACGTGAAAGAGAAACCAAGAACTCTGGTTTCCCATATCGGCACCGGACGTCATTATAACATTAACTCAAAGAGCGGACGGCTGCAGATTCTTTTCACTGACAGCGACCAGAGAAACAATATCTATAACACCGATATTGCTTCCTATTATGAAAATATGGAATGCATCGAAGAAATGCATCATCCATATGTGGTAATCACCCCTGATTACATGGTTTATACCGCAGATTTTTCCAAGCTGATCGAGCAGCATATCCAGTCTGAGGCTGACATTACCCTGCTTTATCACGCAGTAGACAATGCGAAGGATGCTTATCTGAACTGTAATATCCTGAATCTGAACAAACAGAAGGGTGTGCTCTCCATTGAGCCAAACCACGGAAATGCCAAGAACCGCAATATTTTCATGGACACCTATATTATGAAGAAGGATCTGTTTATCGAGCTGATCCGCAAGGCAAAGGCAATTTCTTCCGCCTTTACTCTTGCAGACATTATCAACGAGCTGCATAACGAACTGGATGTAAGAGGAGTTTCCCACCGCGGCTTCTTCGCTTCCATCACAGATTTCCAGAGCTATTACGATGCCAATATGGATCTGATCGATATTAAGGCTGCACAGACACTTTTCGATCCGGAATGGCCAATTTATACCCGTACCAATGATTCCTGTCCGACTCACTATTATGAGACCGCCCAGATCCGCAACTCTGTCGTTTCCAACGGCTGTCAGGTGGAGGGAACCATTGAGAATTCCATTCTCGGTCGTGGCTGCATTATCCACAAGGATGCCGTGATCAAAAACAGTGTGATTCTTTCCGGTGCTGAGATCGGTGAAGGCGTACATGTAGAGAATCAGGTAGTAGACAAGATGGTCAAAATCCTTCATGTGAAGGAGGTTGTCTCAGATCCGGCACTTCCTGGATACATTAAGAGAAGAGATATTCTGTAAATGTTGCATTCCAGGGTCTGTTTGTAAAATCAAACACACTTAGAAAAGACAAAAGTCCCGAGCGGTTTTGCCCGCCGGGACTTTCTTTTTATATTCTTACCTGCTCCAGCATTTCCTCTACCCTGCCCGGTATACTGGTACCGGCAGTAACAAGCTTCAGCTGCACTCCTGGCAGCTCCGGAAATCTCAGAGTCTCTACTCTTCTGCACATTTCCTTCTGGATTTCGGAAAGCTCCTCTTCCGCAGCCTTAAAAAATACTGTCACAAAATCATCTCCGGAATATCTGAGCACATCGCCTTTGCCAGCTGCAACATCCCGAAGCACACCAGCAACCTGGCGAAGCACATCATCTCCAGCCTGATGTCCGAAATTCTCGTTAATTTTTTTAAAGTTCTTAATATCTGCAAACATAAGAGCTGCTACATTGTCCATCTTGCTCAGCTTCTCCACATAATAGCGTTTATTATAAACTCCGGTTACCGGATCTATATAAATCTTCTCCTTATGAATCCTTACAGATGACAAGATCTCCTCCCTGGAATACCCATCAGGCATAAAATCACCATCTATCCTGGAAGCCATTTCCAGACAGCAGGGTTTCCCGTCAATCTCCACATACATGGATACCACCTGATATGGATCATCCCCTGCAACCTCAAGCTTTGTCATACGCTTCCTGGTCTGCATGCTGAGCCTGGAAATACAGTTGCTGCATTTTTCCAGACAATTCCATATGTCTGAGCAGGTAGTTTCACTCTCCCACATTTTTCCATCTTTTTCTATATGGATAACCTTATTCGTTGTAGGATCTACATACCGGACCAGATCATAGGAAATCTGCAGATACTGAAGCAGAAGCCACGCTTCCGTTCCATCTGTAGAAAAGCCGCATTTCTTAAACCGGTCATAAAAACTGGAAAATTCTGCACTACGGTCTTTTTTCAGGACTTTCAAGCCTTCCTCCCGGACAGTTTCCATAACCATATAGTCATCTGTAATATCTGTCAGCTTTCCAACAACGCCTGTATAGCCTTTTTGGTCACCATCTGCCCAGATCACCCTGCATTCACATCGGTAATGGCAGGGACCTTTTCCATCTTTGAGAAAAATATTACTTGTCACATCCGGCATTTCCCTGGTAGCCTGGGTAATCTTCCGGATAAGCCGTTTCAGGGATTGCTCCTCCACAAGATCCGTCAGCACACCGCTCTGCAATGGGGAAAATGAAGGTTCTGTAATCCCGCTTCGTTTGCAGCCAGCCTGGTTAAAGGTGAGTAGCGGCGGTGAAATGGTATAAGTAAAAATAATATTTCTGCTGCCCTCTGCCAGGAAATTATGGCGCATTCTCTCAAATTCCAGCTGCTGCACAATTTTCTCCGAGGAATCCATCTCAAAATCGTGAAATCTGCTGGCAATATCAGAAAGGTCTGTCTGTTCATACCTTTCCTTGGATTTATAGCCCATTTTTTTCTTCAGGGAAGAAGAAATATCCAGAAGGCACTCCAGCATCAGTGGATTAAATGCACCACACTGTCCCGCCAGTATCATCTCGATGGCTTTTTCATGAGAATAAGCATCTTTATAGCATCTCTCACTGGTCAATGCGTCATACACGTCAGCTAACGCCACAACCTGTGCTGAAACAGGGATTTCTTCCCCTTTTAATCCATCCGGATATCCGCCTCCATCGTAGCGTTCATGATGCCAGCGGCAGATCTCGTATGCAGTCTTGACAAGAGGCTCCTCCTTCTGGTCAAGAGGCAGTTCTGACAGCATATTGGCACCTGCCATGGAATGTCCCTTTATTACTGCAAATTCTTCGGCTGTAAGTCTGCCTGGCTTATTCAGGATTTCATCCGGAATACTGATCTTGCCAATGTCATGAAGCGCTGAGGCTGTGGTAATCATCCGGATCTGTTCCTTGCTCAGGGCATATCTGTTATTTTCCTTCTGAACCAACTGGCGAAGCAGCATTTCTGTGATTGTCTGAATGTGCAGCACATGAAGTCCGCTCTCCCCATTGCGGAACTCCACTATATGAGAGAGGATATTGATCATCAGCTTGCTGCTTTTTTCTCTCTCGTAAATCTGATTGGAAACAATACTGGTCATCCGGCGCTGCTTGGCTCCCAGAAGTATGGCATTGGCCGAACAGCGTAATACCATATTTGCATCAAAGGGCTTTCCGATAAAATCAGTGGCGCCCAGATCATACCCACGTTTTATGTAAATAGGTGAATTTTCTGACGAAATAATCACAACCGGAATAGAATCAATCCAGTGTTCTTTATTCATATAAGAAAGAACCTCGAAACCATCCATGTGGGGCATAACAATATCCAAAAGAAGCAGGGAAATCTCCTCGGCATGCCTCTGAAGGTAGTCAACTGCCTGCACACCGTCGTTCACCTGTATGATCTCATATTCCTCTTCCAGAATTGCAGCTAAAAGTTCGCGGTTCATTTCTGAATCATCCGCTATAAGAATCTTTTGTTTAATTATAACTTCACTCATTTTATAATTTCCCTTGCTGGTGCAGGTACCCCCCCCACGCCAGTTTCCGTTTTACTGTTAAGCTGACAGCTTTTATAATATGGGTGCTATCATGTCCTGATATTTCTGTCGTTTCATGTGAATTTTTCTTCGGTCTGAAATTCTTGATTTGTTTTGGAATTTTCAACAGAACTGTCAAGATTTAATTATCGCAGTACAGGTATCAGAAAGCTATCGTTCGCGGACTGGTCAATAGCTGCCTAAGTTCTTTCCGATCCCAACTTTACCTATATGAGTTTAACAGTCCGTCGCGTTAATGTCAACTATCTATACCTTTTTTTATCCAGACCATCTATAACTTTTTTTGTCCAGAGGATTTACACAGCTTTGAAATACCGTTACAATAGTTGTATTTGAAATATACTGATCACTGTTACCAGGAGGTTTTTTATGGAGATTACAAGACCTAATTATTATAAAGAGTTTTCCTGTATTGCAGGTGCCTGTCCCGACACCTGCTGTGCCGGCTGGCAGATCGTCATTGACGACAAAAGCCTGAAAAAATATAAGCGTGTGAAGGGTACTTTCCGGAATCGCCTTCATAATGATATTGACTGGAAGGAGAAGGTTTTCCGTCAGTATGAGAAGCGGTGTGCATTTTTAAATGAGGACAGCCTTTGCGACATCTACAGCGAGGTTGGAAAACGAATGCTTTGCGATACCTGTCGGAAATATCCGCGGCACATCGAAGAATTTGAAGGTCTGCGGGAATATTCCCTGTCTCTTTCCTGTCCGGAGGCAGCCAGGATTTTGCTTGGCAAAAGGGAAAAGGTAACCTTCCAGACAGCGGTGGTTCCCTCCCCAGAAGAATTTTATGATGATTTTGACTATATGCTTTTCACTGCCCTTGAAGATACCAGGGAATACTTTCTTGATGTGCTGCAGAACCGGCAGATTCCCATGCGGCTTCGTATGTGGAAGATACTGGCTGCAGCCAGTGATTTCCAGCGCTGTGTAGACCGGAACCAGCTTTTCAAATGGGAAGAGATCCGGGAGCGCCATAAAGCCTCCGGATATGGCGAAGCCTTTACCTCCAAGGTGCAGAAGCATATGAATAAAAAGGCTGCGCCAGATGAACTTCTGAAGACCATGTGGAAGGCGGTTGTTCCCAGAATGGAGGTTCTCAGACCGGGCTGGCAGGAATTTCTGAAGAAAAATTTACAGTCGCTTTATGGCAGCGCAGAGTCTTCCGGTGTCTTCCCCGATTCCGTTTACTCTCAGAACCGTGCCGATTTCGAAAAGGCTTACCCGGACTGGAATATTCAAGAAGAGCAGCTGCTTGTGTATTGGATTTACACATATTTCTGCGGTGCTGTTTACGACGGCGAAATTTTCGCCAAGGTAAAAATGGCTGTGGTCTGCACCCTGCTGATTCATGAGCTGGATATGGGCGCTTACCTGAAAAACGGACGGGTGTTCTGTCTGGAAGACCAGATAGATATTTGTTACCGCTTCTCCAGAGAGCTGGAGCATTCAGATCTGAACCTGAATGCGTTTGAAGATTTACTTGCTGCTGATAAGCTGTTTGCTCTGGAAAACATGCTGAAAATCTGTTAAAACGAAATTTACGAAAATAAGACTGCACTTCATCATATGTGCTATAATACAGCTAAAATTTTCGTTTGCAACTACAAAGGAGGAATCCTGCCATGTCATTACCAGTTACTATCCGCCCGGCAGCCCCAGAGGATGCAGAGGCGCTCCTTTCCATTTATGCACCTTATGTAAAGCACACTGCAATTACCTTCGAATATGAAGTTCCCTCTGTAGAAGAATTCCGGAAGCGGATTGCACACACACTACAGCATTATCCTTATCTTGTAGCCGAACGGGGAATAAACAGCTCCGCACCAGGCAGCAAAGATGAAGGGAACTGCAGTGCATGTACCGAAATCGCAGGCTACGCCTACGCAGGACCGCTCCACGCCCGGGCTGCCTATGCCTGGTCTGTGGAAACTTCCATCTATGTAAGAGAATCCGAAAGGAAGTCCGGAATCGGCAAGGCGCTTTACGCTTCTCTGGAAAAAGCGCTTTCCGCCCAGAATATGACCAACCTGAATGCCTGCATCGCCAGTCCTGTAGTGGAGGACGAATATCTGAATCATAACAGCATTCAGTTTCATCAGCATCTGGGGTATTCCATGGTAGGGGAATTTCACAAATGTGCTTACAAGTTCGGGCGTTGGTACAATATGGTCTGGATGGAGAAGATCATCGCAGATCACCCTGACAGACAGCCCGATGTGATTCCCTTTGCACAGATTCCTCCTGAAACTTACTGCTGATTTTAAACGCTCAACAGATTGAAAAATACTTCAATGTTCTATGCAGACTGTTCCCCCCTCTTAAATAACAGCTTATTAAAACACCCGGGAGCAAATACTCCCGGGCTTTTTACTGTCTTTCATATTCTATTTATATCTTATTCTATCGCAGTCAGAATCTCTCCCACTGCTCCCACAATTCCTTCTTCCGGATGCATTGCGGTAAGCTGGGTGAGTTTGGCGGCATTGGAAATTTTCTTGTCCAGAATTTCCATGATGGCTGTTTTCTCCATGTATGGGATTTCAGCCTGGTTGAGAAGAGTGAATACCTGGGTTTTCACATCATTCTCACGAAGCACCGGAGCTCCCAGAGTAATGATAATTTCAGATGTTGCAGAGGTTTCCGGAACACTTATCTTCAGGCAGCCAAGTGCTTCATCGTACTCTTTAAAAGCTTCTACCTCTGTACCTTCCACTTCTACGGTAACCTCGGTGTCCTTCACACCCCAGAACTCTACAGTCCAGGTTCTCTTCTGCGGGATCAGTTCCAGCCTGCCTGCTGCCTTTTGGATGACGAAGCGGCCAGTACTCCACTTCAGATCCATGTCTGTGAGAACGCACTCGTCTTTCAGGTAAGCGTTGGACTCGTTGTCGTCTTCGTAAAGCTGGAAGCTGCCGTCTGCACCGCCGTATACACGGATGGTCATAGTTTCCGGATTTCTGTCTGCTTCCTGTCCAAATATTTCCTCAGTCATCGGCACAATGGCACCTGCTTTTGCCAGAACCGGTATGGAATGAAGGTCACGGTACATATCCATCTCTCTGTCGCCGGAATATACCAGACCTGTGAAGAAATCAATGTAAGTACCCTCTGGCAGCCATACATGAGTCCTGGCTCTTCCAACGCCCTGGACAGATTTCTCCGTAACAGGTGCTACAATAAATGCGGTTCCATACTCATATTCATTCTTCACTGTGTAAGCCACCTGCTCTGCCGGATATGTGTAGTACATTGGCAGGATCAGAGGCGTGTTCTCTTTATATGCTCTGTGGTTCATGGTATACAGATACGGAAGCATCTGGTGACGGAGTCTTAAGAACTCCTTCATGACCTCACCGATCTCCATAGGGAACTGCCACGGTTCTTTTCCCATAAACTCATTCTTGCTGCTGTGCAGACGGTTAATTGGGGAAAATACGCCAAGCTGTACCCAGCGAAGTGCCAACTCATTGTCACGATAGCCAAACATATGTCCGCCGATATCGTGACTCCACCAGCCATATCCAATATTGGAAGCTGTGCTGGTAAAATAAGGCTGGAAATTCAGGGACTCCCAGGTTACGATACTGTCACCGGAGAAGCCTACCGGATATCTGTGTGAACCAGGTCCTGCATATCTGGAAAAAGTAAGAGGACGTTTTCCATCGCGGGCATTGTCCAGGTAATGATAGTGGTTCAGCATCCACAAAGGATCCAGCCCGGGGACCTTCGTGATATTGCCCTGCTGCCAGTCGATCCACCAGAAATCAACGCCTTTATTTTCTTCTGGATGAAGCACACATTTGAAATATGCTTCCAGGAATTTGCGGCTTGTGATGTCAAAATCGATGGGGGCTTCGTGTTCGGTATCTACATCTCCCAGCTCCTTCGCCATAGCCGGATATGCTTCCTCGAAGGCGCGGATTCCACCAGCCGGATGAAGGTTTACAGAGATTTTCATTCCATGGTCATGAAGCCAGTTCATAAAACGCTCTGGATCCGGATAGTACTTTTTGTTCCAGGTATATCCGGTCCAGCCGCTGCCATATTTTGGATCCACTTCCTCTACCAGATGCCAGTCCATGTCCAGAACACCAACAGAAAATGGGATCTTCTCTTTCTCAAATCGGGTTACAAGCGCCTTGTAGCTGTCTTCTGTGTAAGCGTAATAACGGCTCCACCAGTTTCCAAGGGCATATCTTGGGAGCATAGGAGTTTTGCCGGTAAGACGGTAAAAATCATTCAAAGCTTCTTTGTAATCATTTCCATAAGCGAAAACATAAATGTCCACCCCATCTCCTGTGCGCACCTGAGTCCAGCCGTTTTCATCCAAAACCAGAGAATGGCTGTCATCAATCTGAGAGCAGCCGCTTCTGGACATAATTCCCTCCTGAAGCTGGCATTCCCCATCTACCCCATCCAAGGTTCTTGCGGTTCCGCCAAGATTGTCACCTTTTTCCCCATAATACCATACTGCACCATAGGCGTTCTGACCGCCTACTGCGTTTAAGTTCAGACTGTTTTTGGTAAAAGGTCCGCCGGCATAAGTAACATGCATTCTGTCGGTAAAAAGCTCGAAGCCTTCCCCCTTCTTTTCCACACGGAAGTCTACCGGATTAAATTTACGGTTCCATACAACCTGGGTAGGACGGTCTTCGAATTTACCGTCTTCCCTGTATTCCATTCGGATCAGGCAGGGAGTCAGCAGGGTAAAACGATATTTGTCACCCTGGATGGTGTTCTCCGGTCTGCCAACTGGTTCCATCGTCCACAGATTATTCTCAAACATATGTGTATCCTCTCAAACACTTAAGGTTTTTAGTTATTTTTTATATATGTTTTCTACTGCTTTTTCAACCAGTAAAAACTGCTGCTATACTTTTCTTTCTGCCCCTCTGATTTGCCATGGTCAACCTCCTGAATTACAGATTTTCTCCGTTTGTTTCGATAATATTTTTGTAGAAATATGCGGAATCCTTCCATATCCGCTTCTGTGTATTGTAGTCTGTATAAACAAGTCCGAATCTCTGGGAATATCCGTATGCCCACTCGAAATTGTCCATTACGGACCGTGCGAAATATCCTGCCAGATCCACACCGTCCTCAGCTGCACGCTTGTAAGCGCCAAGATAACGAGCCATAAAATCTACGCGGGCCTGGTCGTGAACCTTTCCGTCCACACCTACCCAGTCATGGGAAGCCATGCCATTCTCTGTGATCATAAATGGCTTCTTATAACGCTCCTGCATAAATTTTGGCGCCCAGTACAGAACCTCCGGAGTTACCGGCCAGCCAATTGCGGTCTGTGGAAAACCATCATAACGTGCTGCGCGGACTGCTTTTCCATCCTCACCGGCACGAACGGTTACGGCATTGTAAATGTTCTGTCCAAAAAAATCAAGTGGCTGTGAAATCAGCTTCATATCGGCATCTGTTACTTTCGGGAAAAACTGTCCGAATTCTTTCAGAATATCCTCCGGATACTGTCCCAGATAAACCGGATCACAGCAAAGAGCAACGTCCCAGCTGCAGGCTCCGATGGAGTTCTCCGGGAGACTGAAGTTTGCTTTTCTTGCGGCTTCAATGTCTTCCGGCTTGTTTGTTTCCGGAACATAAAGGGCTCCACATGGTGCCATACTGATCTTTACAGGCTGTTTGCTGAACTCACGAAGCGCTTCTACTGCACGGCCGTGGGCTTTCAGTACGTTGTGCCAGATACGGAAATAATCGGATGGACCAACCTTCAGGCCTGGTGCATGCTCACCGGTCTGATATCCAAGACCAACTACGCACTGCGGCTCATTGATGGTGAAGAAATTCTTTACTCTGTCTGAGAAATGCTCTGCCACTACTTTTGCATACTCGTAAAACCAGGATGGAGAATTTGGATTCATCCAGCCGCCCTGTAAATGAAGGGCGTATGGAAGATCCCAGTGATATAAGGTAACAAATGGCTCAATTCCGTTGTCCAGAAGTTCATTGATCAGGTTGTCGTAGTATTTCAGACCTTTTTCATTGACTGCACCTGTGCCTTCCGGCATGATGCGCGCCCAGGAAAGGGAAAAGCGGTATGCTTTCATGCCCATTTCTTTCATGATCTGAACGTCTTCTTTGTAGCGGTGATACTGGTCGCAGGCTGCATCGCCTGTCTGGTTCTCATAAATGTGTCCGCCGTCTTTGCAGAAAATATCCCAGATGTTCAGGCCTTTTCCGTCTTCATAAGCTGCGCCTTCTACCTGATAGGAAGCGGTTGCACCGCCCCAGATAAAATCTTTATTAAATCCCATGGTGTAATTCCTTTCTCTATTATGTAGGGGAGAATTTTTCAAATGCGTGTTTCGATTCTCCTGATTGATTGATCTATGTCTCGTAACATTTTATGTGATCGCTCTATTTTTACTTTTGCTTAATTCTACAAACCTCTGTCTACCAGCAAAAATTACGTATCTGACGTTTTGTTGCGGATTTCGAATATTTGGAGGATTGCGGGAGCAGCGTAGCTGCGTAGCAATCCGGGTATCAAATGAGTGGCAAAAGACCGTTTGACACTCATATCATTTTATTAATGATATGTATGATAAATATCGTAAATCCGGACGCCGTCTCTGGAAATCTTCTGGTTTTCTACCGGCACAAGTGTGACTGCTTCCTTGTCTGTAAATGCAACCACATTCTCGTTCCAGATGGTATCCGCGCTGATTCCCTCCAGCATGCAATATGGAACAAAAGTATCTGTCTGAATGGAAACGCTTCCGTCTGCATTCTCAGTTACCTTAAACGCAGGATCTTTCAGTTCCAGATATTTGACTGGGACAAATGTCTCGAATTCTTTCTTGGAAACCTTCTGTCCGTTTTGTTCATACTCATATTCGGCAACAAAGAATACGCTGTCATCACGACCTGCGATCAATTCCTTGTATTCTTTCTCAAACAGGCATTCTGCACTGAGTGCAGGTACTTCTTTAAATGCTTCCTGCTCCTCGATCACCTGGAAGTCCAGTGTTTTCACCGCGATTTTCGCTTTTACCGTTACCGGGTCAAGTGTCTCGTTTGAAATCCAGAAGCCTATGTGAGTCTCTTTTTTCTCAATGCTTCCTGCCACATTGTCGCAGAAGCCTTTTGCCATATAATGGAGGGCCTTGTATCTTCCGTAATAGTCCATACTGGACCAGGACGCAACCGGCCAGTTATCATTGAACTGCCAGTAAATACTTCCCATACATCTGCCGCGGTTTCTTCTCCAATGCTCCGTTGCTTCCTTCATGGCGTATCCCTGAAGAATCTGGCTTAGAAAGATCAGGCTTTCCAGGTCTTTCGGATAACGGAAGGTCTCAGATAAATAATATAGAATCTTACCGTTTGCCGCCGGATTTTTCTGATGGCTCTCCATAACTCTGGAGAAAAGGTTGCGGTCTTTCTCCCCGGTAAAGGTCTCTACTGTCTTGATAGATGGAAGAGACTGGAAGCCGAACTCGGAGCAGAAACGGAAATAGTGTTTCATGTACTCACTGAATGGTTTCTGACCATGCCATACATCCCAGTAATGGCAATCGCCGCGGTTCTCATCACATGGATTATCAAAGCTTCCTCCTGATGACGGGGAAGACGGCCAGTAGAATGCATCTGGTGCGTTTTCTTTTGCCACATCTGCAAGGAGGAATTCGAACTGATACAGGTAGTCTCTCTTAAGAGACGGTGCATGTCCCTGGACATCCTTCCAGTCTGTCCATGCGCATTCCAGCTCATTGTTTCCACAGATCAGGCCAAGGCAGGCATGATTGCGGAAACGGAGGATATTGTCTTTTGCTTCAATTGCAATATTCTCTGCAAACTCCGGTGTTACGTCGTAAATGTTGCAGGCGTACATCAGATCTTCCCAAAGGAGAATTCCGTATTCATCGCAGAGAGCGTAGAATTCGTCGGATGGATAATATCCGCCGCCCCATACGCGAAGACAGTTAAAGTTTGCAAATACGCAGGCATTTACATCGCGCTCCAGGATTTCCCTGGTAATTCTTGGGTAGAAGCAGTCATCCGGAATATAATCTGCACCTCGGGCAAAAATCTTTACGCCATTTACCATAATGGCAAATTCCTGGCCCCACTGGTCATCCTCACGGGATACCGTGACAGTGCGGAGACCGATGGGGTATTCCCTGGTATCAAGAACAGTCTCGCCGGCTTTCAGCTGGATCGTCAGGGTGTATAAAGGCTGTTTGCCGTAGCCGTTTGGCCACCACAAAGCAGGGTTTGTTACTTTTATATCAGAATCGGCGCCAGTGTAGATGAGAGCACCGGATGGGTCACGGAGTTCGTAGAAAAGCTGTAAGCCGCTGACTCCAGGCTGTGCGCTTCCGCCAGATTCTGGCTGTGCTGCAGAGATTTCAGCTGCGCTTTCCCGAACCTGTCTGTCAACACTTTCTACTGTACTTTCTTTCAACTCTGCGGCAATATTTTCTGCTGAATTTCCATTTGACTGCATAGCAGTATTTCCAGCTTTTACAACCTGTCCATCTGCTTTCTCAATTTCACTTCCAATATGAAGTGTCACGGCTCCATCCACATGCTCCTGGCGGATCAGGGATTCGCCCAGTCTTGCAGTATCAAAGCAGCAAAGCTCCACACCGCGGAAAAGTCCGGCATCTGGAAGCTTTGGGCCCCAATCCCAGCCAAACATGGAGTGTGCTTTACGGATGTACTGGCTTCCAGGGGTAGTTCCGGTGTTGGTAAGATGAATCTCTCTTCCTTTCTCCGGTTTGTAAGCCTCAATAAATTTTACCGGGGAAGCGATATGGAGTTCCAGAAGGTTCTCGCCTTCTTTTACCAGCTCTTTCACTTGGTAGACCCAGGTGCGGTGCATGTTCTCAGTATGTCCAAGCTTCTTTCCATTTAAAAAGACATCTGCTACAGTATCAATTCCGTAGAAGGTAAGAAGAATCTCTTCGCTGGCAATCTCTTCTGCGCTTACAGAAAAAGTGCTTCTGATATCAAAATCATTTTTCCAGAATTCTGTCCATTTGTACTCATTCATTCCATAATATGGATCCGGAAGAATTCCTTCTTTGCAAAAAGTCTCCATGGCGGAGCCGGGCACATTCATGTCATACCAGGTGTCCTGGCCGCTGATGGATATCTGAAAATTGTCTTTTAAGTCTCGCTTTATCATATGGTTATCCTTTCTTGTCAGCAAGCCGTTCAAAAATATTAAGATATGTAAATATAATTTAACAGTCCTATGAAGCAATGTCAACCATATACCAGTGGAGATTGTTACTGTTTATGATTTACTGTTCACGCCGACCAGTAACACGCTTCGCGATGCACAGAAAGACGAACCTTCTTGTGACAAGCACAAGAAGTAGCATTTGCTGCGCAAACTTAATCCTCATGTTTTCTGTGAACTTTGTTCACAAAAAACACCCGGGAGTACAGAGACAATCCTCTGTTCCCGGGTGTTTCTTCATCAGTTAATTTTTTTCAGCCAGAAGAAGCCATATGCAGGCACATTTACACCTGCAGCCTCCATCTCCTGTCCGGTAATCAGATCCTTGTAAATTCCATCACGTTCATTAATCCATGCTGTCTTATCATATTCACTAAAGTTAAACAGGCCGTAAATTTTCTCCCCTTCATAATAACGGCCAATGCAGAGAATACTGTTATCCCATGTATCCACAGTCCAGGTATCCGCATTTGTCATAAATGCCTTCTCTGTTTTGCGGATTTTTTCCAGCTGGAGCAGACGTTTGTTCAATTTACCCTCCACAGTTCTGGCGTTGCCGCTCATGGCTGCGCGATCCCAATTCATAGCCCCTCTGTGAATGTATCGGGAATCCGGTGCTTTGTCCGGATCATTTTTGTATGAATAATCATTTACCTGTCCGATTTCATCTCCACTGTAGATCACAGGAATTCCTGACTGCATGAACATATAGGCATGAAGCATAACATCCAGCTGGATTGCTTTTTCCATTGCCGCTTTGTTTTTCTCAAATCCCGCCTTCTCAATACCGCACATGGAAGCGGTGGTTCCGCAGAATCTTGCATCTCCAGTTACCGGATCCTCATTGTAAAGCACTCCGCGGCTGTTGCTCTCCCCTGCAAAGCCCTGGAAATAGTCATTGAGATATTTCTTATGAGAACGTTCTTCAATGCCTTCCTGCTGAAGTGTGGCATAGTCCAGTCCCCAGCCAATATCATCGTGGCAGCGCAGATAATTCAGGAATACGTAATCCTTCGGCAGACCATTTACAATATCAAGCTGTTTTTTCAGAAGACGCACGTCCCTGGTGGCAACGGTATGCCATGTAGTTGCCATTGTAGTTACATTGTAAAGCATATGGCATTCCGGTTTTTCTACAGTTCCAAAGTATGGCACAACCTTTTCAGGCTCCATAACTACTTCTCCAAGAAGAATCACTCCCGGGCATACAATCTCGCTGATCAGGCGCATCATACGCACAATGGTGTGTACCTGCGGAAGATTCCGGCATGGTGTGTTCAGCTCTTTCCAGATATAGGGAACTGCATCAATTCGGATTACATCAATTCCCTTGTTTGCAAGGAAAAGGAAATTATACATCATCTCATTGAAAACCCGAGGATTTCCATAGTTCAGATCCCACTGATAGGGGTAAAAGGTGGTCATTACATAATGCCCGATTTCCGGCAGCCAGGTAAAGTTACCCGGAGCTGTGGTCGGAAATACCTGAGGCACTGTTTTCTCATAGAGGGATGGAATATACGAATTGTCGTAGAAGAAATAACGGCTCATATATTCCCCGTCGCCCTGGCGGGCTTTTTTTGCCCATTCATGGTCTTCCGAAGTATGGTTCATAACAAAATCCATACACAGGCTGATGCCTTTTTTGTGGCAGGCACCGGCAAGTGCCTCCAGATCATCCATCGTTCCCAGATTTTCCTGTACTTTACGGAAATCAGCCACTGCATAACCGCCATCAGAACGGCCTTTCGGCGTATCCAGAAACGGCATCAGATGAATGTAATTTACGTTGTTTTTTTCCAGATAGTCAAGCTTGCTTTCCACACCTTTCATGTTTCCTGCAAAATTGTCTATGTAAAACATCATGCCAAGCATGTCATTTTTCTTATACCAGCCCGGATCTGCTTCACGCTTTTGATCCAGTGCCTTCAATGTGCTGCTTCGTTCTTCATAGAAGCGGTGCAGCTGATCGCATAACTCGAAAAACATGGAATCATTTCCATAAAGCTCCATGTACAGCCAGCGTAATTCATCTGTTTTCTTTGCCATACGATCCTGAAAGATCTTATCTGTTTTCTCTCTTTGCTTCACTTTATATCCTCCTCGTATCTACTGGCAATTCTCAAAACTTCAGCTCGTACTTTGTAACATCCATCTCCACTTTGCCATCTGCAAAGAAGGAAATTCCATCTGCCTCCAGATCTGTATAAATCGTTGCAGTCATCACATGTTCTCCATCATTTACAAAAATCTCAGCACTAGAGCGTGTTTGAAAAAGGCTTTCTGCAAGATGTGCGTCACAATTTGTGGGAGATTTCGCTCGGATGAGGGCGCC
>NZ_JBCOME010000071.1:0-16726 GCF_040924365.1 Ruminococcus sp. 1001136sp1_2201st1_G3_2201SCRN_220225
ACTCCAAAATGAAATGTAGGTATTTTTGTCGCTTACCTTTAGATATTTCACCTGTCTACTTGACAAGGGGCATATCAGAAGGAGTTGCGGCTTACCTGAGCTTTTTTTGTTATTTCCCCAATATTGATATCGGACAATTCTTTCTCCTTCAGTAATTCCAATAATGTAGTTGTAATTTGTTGTTTCACATAAGTGTTCTTATCTTGATTATTCATGATGGTACAAATCTCCCTGTTTTGTGCCATTTTTTTGAATGGCTTGATTTTAGCAAAAATTGATGATACATTTGGCACAACATAGATGGTACAAAAGTTCCATCAAAATGTCAAGGAGGAAGCATGAAAAAAGTACTTAAAATGATAGGAAAAATATTAGGAATCATTCTTTTAGTGATACTTGTGATTGGAATTATCGTTTATGCATTTGTATTGCAATATCCAAAGTTAAAGGATGATCCCAAAGTTGGAAAATCATTATACGGATACCGATGGAAAGGAAAAGATTTTGTATCATAATGGTTATGTGAATTATACAGAGACCATGAAAAAAGTGATGGAACAGGCAGGGATTAATGATGCAGATACCGTTCTTGTGACAGGGTACAGTGCCGGAGGATTTGGTCCTGCTGGCTGATGATGTGTTTACAAATTATTTCCCGGATGCAAAAAGCAAAAATGTGCTCGTAGATGCATCCTTACTTCTGAATAATGACTGGCATAGTATTGCAACTGATGTCTGGCAGACACCAAAGGAGATATTCGACAAACTGGTAAGTAACAATCTTACTTTTGACTGCTTTGCTTCATTACATAAAAAGTATGGAGACGATATCCATCTTCTTTTTGACTGTTCAACCAGAGATGGTGATTTGGCAAAGGTGCAGAATTATTTTGATGATGGAATTATGGATGTGGATGAAAAGCAGGCGGATGAGTTCCAACAGATACTAAAAGAGGCAATACCTGAGTTTAAAGAAGCTGGAGTAAGCCTGTTTATCTGGGATGGAGTACCTTGGTATGATGATCTGAGAAATATGACAGCACATACAATCATTGCAACCCCGGCAGTATGGATACCATTTGAAGATCAAAAAAATCTGTTGCAGAATGGCTGACAGATGCAATTGAGGGGAAAATGTCTGATTATGGAGTTGAACTGATTGATAAAAAATATGATTAGTACGAGAAGGAGAAAGAGATGTCACTTACAACAAAACGAGTAATACTTATTGCGATTATTGTTATTGTAGCATTCATTTTAGGAAGATTAGCAGTTAGAGCATTTATGAATTTCCTCTTGGGAGGAACCTTGTTTGGAGGGAATATTTTATGATGGAAATAAGTAAAGAAAAGAAGGAGAAAAAGAAAAGAATTGTGCCAATTTGGGTTTGTATTCTGATATTTATAGGTGCTTTTTTTGCGGGGATGATTTCAAAGGTTGCTATCAAGCCTGCATGGAGCACAAAGTACACAGCTACCTGGTCTGAGGAACTTGGAACAAAGATTACAGATATTTCCTATGGAGAGGCTAACAAATTTGACCTTTATTTGCCGAAAGATTCGACAAAGGATACCTATGGATTGGTTATTTATTTGCATGCAGGTGGTTTTACATCCGGAGATAAGACAGACGATGAAAATATGCTTGCATGGCTTTGCAGTAAAGGATATGTTGCAGCCGGTATCAATTATACCCTCCGCACCGATACAAACAATGCAAGTGTATTGTTACAGTCCAACGAGATTAAGGAAGCTATTCCTATAGTAGTTGAGGAAGCGAAAAATCAGGGTTATAACATTGATAAAATGACCGTAGCCGGCGGTTCTGCAGGACATGCTTTGGCAATGATTTATGCATACAGAGATGCGCAGGATGCTCCGGTACCGGTTGTATTTACTTTTGGAGCTGTAGGCCCATCTTGTTTCTATGTGGAAGATTGGGGTGTTTATGGACTTGATCAGAATACGGAAGAATCAAGAATTGCAGCAGCAAATCTGTTCAGTGTTATGGGTGGCGTAGAGATTACTCCGGAAGAGATACAGAACGGAAGTTATACAGAAAAAATGAAACCAATATCCGCAGCAGAATGGGTGAGTAAGAATCCAATCCCAACAGTAGTTGCGTATGGTACGTGCGATAAAGTTCAGCCATTCCTGGCATCATTAAGATTGAAGGAAGCATTAGAAGACAATGGTGTGGATTATAAATATTATGAGCTGCCACATTCAGGACATGGGCTTCAGAATGATAATAGGATTTCGGAACAATGGATGGAATCAATTGATGAATATTTGAATAAGTATATGCCGGTGAATTGATATGAAAAAGAAAGATATCATATTTTTGTTTGTGATAGTAATTATCGCCATTATATTAGGAGCAGTATGTGGCAAATTATTATTGGATAATATCATATGAAAAAGAAAACCAAAATCTTAATATATGTCATTACATTTATTGTCGTATTTCTAATCAGTGCCCTAATAAGGATTATGTTATTAGGGAGTGCTCCGGAAAGACTGATAAAAGTGGAATGGGACGAAAGTGTAGGTGAGATATATAGTAATCTTGATTATGAGAATGACAACGGAAATCAGTATGACCTGTATATTCCGTCAGGCTTAGATAAGTTAGAAAACCAGTATTTGATTCTGTTCATTCATGGTGGCAGTTTCAATTCCGGTTCCAAAGAAGACGGAGAGAGCTGGTGTAAATATTACGCTACAAAATGGTACATTACAGCTTCTGTTGATTATACGTTGCAGAATCAGGGCAAGGACGCATCAATCTATTTAATGAATGAAGAAATTGAAAATGCAGTAACGGCAATAAAGCAGAAGACAGAGGAATTGGGATATCATATTGCAGGAATGGCACCTTGCGGAGTGTCTGCGGGTGGAACGCTGGCGATGAATCTTGCATATAATGGTAATTCTGCGATTCCGGTCAAGTTCGTTTTTCAGTTGGCTGCGCCTACATACTTTGCCCCATCTGAATGGTCATTACTTATGAAAGTTGACCGATTGGATTCAGAAGAGAAATTTTGCAAAATGATGACGGGAAAAGAGTTGGAGGACTATGATACAGAGATTCAGAATATTTCCCCGGCGTGTATTGTAAATGAGGATTCCGTTCCATCGTTAATTGGATATGGACTTATCGACCATTGTGTGCCGTTAAGCCAAAAGTATTATTTGATAGAGGTATATGATAGGGACAATGTCATGTATGACTACATTGAATTTCCAAAGTCAAATCATGGCATGTATAACGACTTGGATAAGCTGCAGGAGTTTTTGGACAAATCCCTTGAGTATGCAAGAGTATATTTTACAAATTGATTTCATGATTGGTTTTTCTATTGCTAATGTATTATTTTCATGATTTCAATTATGTGAAGAAGAGACGGTATTACCGATTTACCCACATTTGCATCGTTCCATCAAGATACAATCTTGCATATTCAAGTGGTTCATCAATAGCAAGTGCATTTAATGCACAATCTGATCCAGGTGTTGTTTTTAAATTCTTTTCTGCTTCCCAGCAGTCAATGCGAAGCATATAGCCAGCACTGGTATATACATCAATGCTGTTTCTGTGTGGATTGTATTCTGCAAATATCGTTCTCATCGTATCAAATTTTTGCCCTTATCAGAGTTCGTAAACACTCATGGGACAATATAATGCAAGGGAAACAATAAGAGAAAGCTCACCTGCGACAAACTTAGTGTTTTCAAGGGCTTGAGAGATATTTGATAATAAAATATAACAATTATTAAATCCCATGGAATATATGAAATCTCAATTCAAGTTTATCGAACTATCAAAACGCAAAAAACAATATACTATATAATCAATGGGCGGCCGACTTAATAACGAGATCGTCTGCCATTTTTTATACGTATTATGGCTTCCACAAATTTTTTTCAAAAGAAGCTTTTATTGCTGCAAAAACTCGGCATCCTCAATCTACACAACTAGAAAAACCATGTCTTCGCCAAACAGAGATGAGGCACTCATTCAGATCTGCCGGAAGCAGTTTGTCCCATATTCCTATACCGTAAAAGAATTTTATGATTACTGGCTTTGGTATTATATGTGGAACGAAAAAGATATTTCTTATAATACTTACATGACATACCGGAACATCATATTAAATTACATTGATCCTGCACTCGGCACAATTTCTCTGCCTTCCCTGAAACGGAAAGATCTCTTACAGGTTCTCCTTAGGATTCCGTCTCCCACTGTACGAAAGCATGCCTGCGCCATTGTAAGCAGTTCCATGCAGGTCGCCAGGGACAAAAACTATATTTCCTGCAACATTGCCATGAAAATCACCGCCGAAGTAAACCGGCTGAAGAGGGCAGAAGAGCAGCAGCTTATGGACACATACTCTGCTAGGAAACGGACTGTAAAAGTATATTCTGCTGCCCAGTTAAACTGTCTCCAAAATATATGCCGGCAGGAAAAACCATCCCTTTACCTGCCCATGCTGCTGGCAACAGCAACTGGGCTCCGGATTTCAGAACTCCGAGCCTTAAAATATGAGAATATTGACTTTCTGAATAAATACGCATCTATCGAAACCCAGCTTGGACGCACAAAAATTTCCTTTTGTTTATTCTTTCTGAACAAATATTATGGAAGAAGGAAGAGAACAACTATAAAGAAAAATTTAAGAAATCAAGATAAAAAAAATAAAAATAATAATAATTTAAATTGAATTTCCTGCATATTATGGATATAATAATATCGGAGGTGCAAAAATATGTTAGTAGAATTTCGATTTAAAAATTATAGATCTTTCAGGGATGAAGCTGTTCTTTCTATGGAGGCAGTTGGACTTGCATCGTTTAAAAGCTGTCTGATCGAACAAAATAATATGAAGTTATTACCCGGTGTAGCTATTTATGGAAAAAATGGCGGTGGTAAGAGTAACGTAATCCGGGCATTTTGGTTAGCTGTTCAGTTTATTCGAAATGCACAGAGAATACAGCATGAAAAAGCTACAGTTCCCGTAGTACCTTTTGCACTCAATGATTATTCTGCGAATGAACCAACAGAGTTTGAATTTGATTATATTAATGACGGTATAAAATATTGGTATTCATTTTCTGCAACGAAGCAAAAAATAGTAAGAGAATCTTTATATCATGCACCCAAAGGCCAAAAAGCTCAGGTGTTTGTCAGAGAAGGACAGAAATTTACATTTACTGAGGATAAAGCAAGGAGAAAATTAATAAGTGAAGCGGTAGCTGAAAACCAGCTGTTTTTCTCAGTTGCATGTACAATGAATGATGCCATATGTATTAATGCAATGAAATGGTTTCGGGAAGATATTTTCTTTTCCAGGGATTATACCGACATTCCGAGGCAGCTGCTGGAATATTACAATGACAGCAATATGCTTAAAGCTATTTCGGATTATGCAAAAACAGCAGACTTTGGAATTGAAGAGATGCAGTTTGAGGTAGAAAACAAGGAAATTGGAAACGATCTTGAATTTCCTGATGATATTCCAGAAGGCGTGAAGGCTGCGCTGACATCATTTATCCAGATTTTGTCTGAGACTTCCAACAATTCGGAAGGCCAGCTGAAAATGAGCCAGGTAAAAGCGAAAACCAGGCATAAGGGCATTAATGCTGCAGGTGAGGACAAACTGTATCATCTGGAATTGGAGGATGAATCAGATGGAACAAGGAAACTGATGTCAATTGCACCTGCAATTGAGTCTGTCCTTAATAAAGGAGGAATTTTATTAGTAGACGAATTAGAGAGGGAATTACACCCTATGCTTGTTAATTTCATTATTGCAAAGTTTCAAAGCAAAAAAAGCAATCCTAATGGTGCCCAGATTATTTTCACCACGCATAACACTGAACTTATGAATTTAGAGTTTATGAGAAAAGATCAGATTTATTTTGCAGATAAAAAAAGGTCTGATGGCTCATCTGAGCTTTACAGCGTGACTGATTTTGTCACCAAGACAACCGATAATATCCGGAAAGGCTATTTGGTTGGAAAATATGGTGCCACTCCTAACATTGAGATTGAAGAGGTGGAATAATGGCAAGAAAAACTGGCGGCAGAGGATCTGGTAAAGTTATTATCAGAGTGTTTTGTGAAGGAGAAAGTGAACAGGCATATACTGAATTTTTGAAGCATAAATTCAGTGATGTGGCTGTAATTGAGTATCCGAAAGAAACTGGGTTATTTGACAGAGCAAGTGATCGTTTTGCTAAAGATCCATTGTACAGAGACTATAAAGAGGTTATTAACGAAATTTGGTTCTTCTTTGATGTTGAAACAAAGGATATTGATAAAGTAAATGAACGGTATCAAATAATAAAACGCTTAAGGAAATTTGGCAGGAATAAAAATACCCGTGTTCGTCTGTTGATGACAACGGGATGTATTGAATATTGGCTCATGCTGCACCGCAGATATTATACACCTTCTTTGCAAACTACTGCTGAGAAAGAGAAAGTGATCTCTGATATAAAGGTAGAAGAGCCTTTATATAAAAAGGGAAATAAAGAAATCACTGCGAAGATAGCAAAAGATTATCCGGTTGCAGTGAAAAATGCCAAAAAGACTTTGGCAAGACTTTTGGATGAAGGTATGCCGGGTTTGGAAGATACTGATGTACGAAATCAGTGGCTGCTCAGAAAATGTATGACCTTTTCCAATGTTTTTGAAGCCATCGAATTTCTGGAAAGTAAGGAACGCTGAAGGAATGGTTTTGGTAACATATTCCCAAATTTCCAAAGTATGTTTGGCGAAAAAGGAATTTTTGAAATGTATAGTGTTCCCACTGCACTATACATTTTTTATTTCTCGTCCTTTTTCCTTTACATAAAAATACACATAGGAGAAGCAAAACAATGCAAGAAAAAAGGACACCTGTATTTCAAAATGAAGACGGTTCCTGGGGACACGTCACCCAGACAGTAAATCCGCTTATCTGTACTATTGAATACAGCTATAATACCGGCTTTCCCTCAAAAAAGGAAGCAGAAGAGAGCTACCAGAAATCCCAGGATGCCTATTCCAACCAGATCCAGCAGCTGAAAAAATCCCGGAAGATCCCGTTTACCTTTTCTGAATATCTGGACTACTGGTTCCGTGAAGTCTACTCCCCTTATTCCACCAGCAAAAGTACCTTATTCAAATACCGCTGGGTCCTGTACCAGATCATCCTTCCACATCTTCAGAATGACGTTCTCCTGGACTGTGTCAGCGAAGAATTCCTGAATAAACTGCTGGATTCCTGCCAGGGATACTGCCAGAATGGAGGCTATTATGCCTATAAGCTGTTAAATATCATCTTATGGTCTGCTTACCAGAATAATTATATTCCGGAAAAGGAATTTCCCACGCTAAAACACTATTCGGACCCTCAGCATAAATCCGTATTCCTTTCCACCGAACAGATCCGGAAACTGCTTGACCAGGCTTCCACAACATCCTCTTATCTGGAAATCCTCCTTGCCCTTTTCTGCGGACTTTCTACAGGAGAAATCCTGGGACTGAAATATTCAGACCTCAATTCCAAAGAACATACCTTAACTATTCAGCGGCTCTGTACCGATAACAGGGCTCATCTTGACACTCCAACATTTAAGAACCTTTTTGGAACTGCCCAGAACCGGACCTTGAAAATACCAGATTTCATTTTCCAGGAGCTTTCCAAACGTAAAAAAGAAAACCGGCTGATCCTGGAAGCCAATCCTGATACAACAGAATTTCAGGATTATGTCTGCCTTGGCGCCACTGCCAGAATAAAATCCACTGCCACTCCCGGCTCAACACTTAGAAGTATCACAAAAAATGCCCTTCTGCCAGCTCTTAACATGACCGATCTCCGACATATGTCAGCCTACATACTGGCAGAAATGGGAGTGGATATCGAAAGCATTTCCCATATCCTTGGACACACAAAACTCAGTTCCACCATCGCATTCTGCTGTAATTTTCCTGATGAAAATAATGAAATTCAATCTGTATTAAGCAACACCCTGGATCCGGTTCTTGGCATCCGGAACAGTCTGGGAAAGGAGGTTTCCCATGCCCAAGGGAAAGAGCATTGAAAAACCATCTGTGAAGGATACTTTCTTTTTGGGAAGCGTTGTATCCTGTCTTCCCGGAAGGAGCATAAGTTTTATAACGTCCCGTAAGAGATACAGTTTCCGTTTTAAACTTGTTTTCCAGTCGGGAGTCTCAAAATCGATCCAGCGCGGTGGCTTTCCCACCCGGAAAGCAGCCCAGCTCGCCAGAGATGATGCACTCATTCAGATCTGCCGGAAGCAGTTTGTCCCGTATTCTTATACCGTAAAAGAATTTTATGATTACTGGCTCTGGTATTATATGTGGGACGAAAAAGATATTTCTTACAACACCTATATGACATACCGGAACATCATATTGAATTATATTGATCCTGCACTGGGTACCATTTCCCTGCCTTCCCTGAAACGGAAAGATCTCATCCAGGTTCTGCTTGGGATTCCGTCCCCCAATGTGCGAAGGCTCGCCTGTGCGGTTGTCAGCAGTTCCATGCAGGTTGCCAGGGACAGAAATTATATTTCCTGTAACATTGCCATGAAAATCACCGCAGAAGTGAACCGGCTGAAGAGGACAGAAGAGCAGCGTCTTATGTCCACACCTGCAGCCAGGAAACAGACTGCAAAAGTATATTCCTCTGCGCAGCTGAGCCGTCTCCAGAATGTATGCCGGCAGGAAGAACCATCCCTTTATCTGCCTATGCTGCTGGCAGCCGCAACCGGTCTCCGGGTTTCGGAACTCCGGGCCCTGAAGTATGATAACATCGACTTTCTGAACAAATGCGCATCTATCGAAACCCAGCTTGGACGCACAAAGGATGCAGATCCTGATAAAAACTACCACTCCATGCAATTCCAGGAAAAGAAGCTGAAAACGATAAACAGCCGCAGGAAAATTGTACTGCCTGACTATGTCCTGACGGAGATCCTGCTGGAGCGGCAGCGTTATGAACACAACCGGGCCACAGAACCGGATTTCTGTGATCTGGGCTATGTCTGCTGCCGCAAAAATGGTTTGCCCTATGGACAAAATTTTTACAAAAAACCGTATCAGCGTCTGTTAAAGAAATACAATTTTCCAAAGATCGACTGGCGGAAACTGCGCAATTCCAATGCTACCATCCTGGCTAACGAAAAAGTCAGCATGAAAGCCATTTCAAAAAACCTTGGGCATTCCAGTCCGGGTTTTACCAATACTGTATATGTAGAGCATCAGCCTCTGGTCTATGACCTCAGCAGACAGATGGAAGAGTATGTCTTACTTCATGGACTTCTGCCAGAATCCCCGGCAAAGAGAAGCAGCAAGGTAAATGCCTTTCCGGACGACTCGGCATATATGAAATATTTTTCGGATAAAATTTAAACTTTCATTTCTTTATAAGACGCACAGTGTAACGATCCGTTATATTGTGTGTCTTTTTTCTTCTGTATAAACAGGCGCTTTTGATTCCAATTCAGCCGAATTTAGTTTTTCCAATGTTTTCTTATAAAAATAAGCCTTTTCTATCATTTTCATACATATTATATATGCCTATAAAATAATTTTATTTAAAAAGATAAATCAGCTAAATTATTTTTTCCAAAAACAGGATTTCAAAATCCGACATAATAGTAATAAAGGCAGGAAAATACTGGTTCGAATGCCAGCCATCAGTCGGCACTGATGTTTTTACGCCTTATATAAGCAGGAGGTCCTTTATGCAGAAAAAAGCAGAAGAGAATGTATTTTTCTCACACAAAAATTTATGGTGCTGCCATACTCCGGTTGTAAACTTTAACTCTAAGACTATTGAACACCGTACCCGCACAGGGTTTCTGACACGGGACAATGCAGAAAAAGCTTATGAGAAAGCCAGCCGCCATTTCCCAAAAGAGCTTGCAAAGCTGAAAGCATCCAGCCCGTGTCCATTTACTTTCACGGAATACCTCAAACACTGGTATGAAAAGCTCTACGTCCCAGTGAGTACCAGTGGAAGCACAAAAGTAAAATACCACTGGATCATCTACCATATTATTCTGCCCCGGGTCACTGCCGATCCGCTTCTTCCATATGCAGATGCAGAATATATTGAAAACCTGATTGAATCCTGCAGGAACTATTGCGCAAGTGCAGAATATGCCGTTTATAAATTATTATACAGGATCCTTTATTCTGCATGGGACCAGGGATTCCTTGAAACATGCCTGGCATCTGACATCACAGAACGCAAAGAACCGAAATCCAGCCTTCGTATTTATACCAAAGAACAGCTGAAATTATTCCTGCACGCCGTGCATGAAGATCCATATGCACACCGCCTGGAGTTTCTTCTGGCACTGTTCTGCGGACTGCGTCCTGGTGAGATCCTCGGGCTTACTTATAACAACTTCGATTCCAGCACCCAAACCTTAAACATCCATAAACAATATACAAAAGATGGACGCCTTCCTTCTGAATCAGCAGATTCCATATACAGCTGTAAGAAGTTGGAAGGAGACCGGTACCGTTCTTTTCAGATCCCGGATTTTGTCTGTGAGGAACTTGTCCTCCGGCAGGAAAAAAATATGTGTTTCTTTCGCAACCATCCGGATAAAAAGGATAATGATAACTTCTGCATCAGCAGCCGTGGGAAAGTAAAAACCCTGGAAACCCTAAATACAAGATTAAAATACATCACGGAAAAGAATGGACTTCCCATTATCACCATGTATGATCTCCGTGATATGTATGTCTGGATCCTGTTAGAAAAAGACTGCCCCTGGGAAGAAATCCAAAAGCTTACCGGAGGGGTTAAAATGGAACGCTTTTTAGGAACCTCATAAAAATCCATAACAGAAAGGAAAATGATAAAATGCCACAGAACACGATCAACCCGACAAAACTCAAAGACATTTTCTCAAACGGAAACCTGGTCCTGGCAACGCTTTCAGCCCATCCGCTTTACATTACCGCCCGAAACCAGTATTGTTACCGTATGAATTGCACCTTCGAATCAGGACGCCGCAAAATGGTTCAGACAAAATATTACGATACAGAAGCAGAAGCCGAGGCTATGTATCCAGTTTACAAAAAACAGGTGGAAGAAAAGCGGATTACTGTTTTTAAGTGTACTGTACAGGAATTCCATGCATACTGGACGCATTCCTACTGTTTTGACAATACGTACAACCGGTCTATTGCAGCTTATATTCTTCCGGTCCTCGGAAAACATTTCATGGACAACGTGACTGCCAGCGATCTGACGGATGTCCTTGCAAAAGTTCCATCTTCCGAATTTTACAGGGTATGTGATGCTGTAACCTGTTTTTTCCGGGCTGCACGGAACCATTACTGTACAACGCAGGATAACAGTGCGGATGCAGTCCGCATAATGAAAGAAAGAAAAAAAGCAGAAGAGGATCTGCATAATTATTACGAAGTTCCTTCCGGTACCTATTCTCCACAGCAGCTTCTCCAAATGCTGCAGATCTGCAAACTGGAAGCACCGACCATCTATCTTCCCATGCTTCTGGCATCCACTGCCGGCCTGAGGATTTCAGAAATCCTTACGGTCACGTTCCGGGATATTCATTTTTACAACCAGACCATCTGTCTGCAGCTTCCCGTAAAAGATGATCTTCCCAGTCGAACGGATACCATCACCATCCCGGAAGAAAACAAGAAAATGGTATACCTGGCCGATTTTGTGATGGACGAGATCCGGCTCCAGAGGGAACGCTTGGAAGCCTGTCAGAAAACAGCCCCGGATTTCAATCCTTCCGGATACCTGATCTGGGGACGAAACGGTTTCCAGAGACAAAATAATTTTATCAACAAGCCTTACGCCAGGATCTGCGCCAAATGTCCGTTTCCTACCTTTCCGTGGAAAGAACTTCGAAGAATAAAGTTATCAGCCAGCAGCATGAAACGATTTGCCGAAACCCTTGGGGCTGAAAATTCCGGACAGCCTCAGCCACGCGAGATTCCAAAAATTCCAATTGACAGAAGTGACCTGATAGAATTGATGAAATAATCAGCCAGCCAATATATGAAAGCAAAATGAAAGCCATCTCTTGAAAACTACCGCATTTCATCATGCGTGTTTAAAAGGGATGGCTTTCATTTTTTTCTTCATAATATAGGAATAAATATTTACAGCAGGAAAGTGACCAAACAGGAATTTTATAATTTCCGTCAATCCTAACAAGATATAATAAATAACACTAAATAACACTAAATAACACGAAATAGCACTAAATAACATTTTATAGCATTCCTTGATACTACCCGATATTTTATACTTTTTTCCTGTTATTCTAGCCGGATTTTCTATATAATGGTCATTTCAATGCGAAAAATCCCATGATTTTCTGAATTTTCCCGAATAAAAATTATATACTTGAACTTCTAAGCGTTTCTGTTTATAATAAAAACACTGTTAATGGTCCTGTTTTCCGGTATCAAAATGGTCTCACGCATTTCCAGATGCTGAGGTTATTTTTTTGCTTGAAAATAGAAAAAAGTGACCAAACCCATTTTTAACTAAAAAACCGGCTTAAAAGTGCCCCTCTGTTTTTCAGATTTTTAGAACGAAAAGACAGATTTTTGAGTCCTAAAACGCATATTACAGCAAGTTACATTTCCTAAAAATTCATGGTTTTATTGTTGTATATGCACAATTATCGAAAGGAATAGTATGAGAAAATTAGCACTTAGTGACGAAATATTGCTTAGTGTTGACAAAGCAGCCCGCTATATCGGCGGGGAAGTCAACTCTATTATGAAAGACAAGGATAAAGTGACCACTAGAGTCGCATTTAGCTTCCCGGATGTCTACGAGATCGGCATGTCCAACCTTGGTATGATGCTTCTTTATAATATGTTCAATAAACGCCCTGATGTCTGGTGTGAGCGAGTTTATTCCCCATGGCTTGATCTTGATAAGCTTATGAGAGAACAGAATATCCCGTTATTTGCCCTGGAGTCCCAGGATCCTATCAGGGATTTTGATTTCCTGTGCATTACACTTGGATATGAAATGTGTTACACCAACGTACTCCAGACACTGGATCTTTCCCAGATTCCGCTGAAAGCAGCTGACCGTGACGAGTCATGTCCTATTGTGATCGGCGGCGGTGCGTGTGCATATAATCCAGAGCCGCTGGCAGCCTTTTTTGACCTGTTTTATATTGGTGAAGGAGAAACTGTGTATGATGCGCTTTTTGATGCATACAAGGCCAATAAGGAAGCCGGAGGCAGCAGGGAGGAGTTCCTTCTGAAGGCAGCTCAGATTCCGGGAATTTATGTTCCGGCATTTTATGATGTCACATACAAAGAAGACGGTACAATTGCATCCTTTGCACCAAATCGTCCGGGAGTTCCCGAGAAGGTCCAGAAGCAGCTGATCGTAGATATGGATAAAGGATATTGCCCGATTGAAAAACCGGTTGTTCCTTTTATCAAAGCTACACAGGATCGTGTCACTTTGGAAATCCAGCGAGGATGTATCCGTGGCTGTCGTTTCTGCCAGGCAGGTATGATCTACAGACCTCTCCGCGAACGCGATGTAGAAGAACTGAAGGAATCTGCAAGAGCTATGCTGAAAAATTCCGGTCATGAAGAAATTTCCCTCAGTTCCTTAAGTTCCAGTGATTACACCCATCTGGAAGAGCTGGTAAACTTCCTGATCGACGAATTTAAATCTGCAGGTGTTAATATTTCCCTGCCGTCACTTCGTATTGATGCTTTTGCCCTGGATGTTATGAGCAAGGTTCAGGATATTAAGAAAAGCAGCCTTACTTTTGCCCCGGAAGCTGGTTCCCAGAGACTTCGTGATGTAATTAACAAAGGACTTACCGAAGAAGTGATCCTTCACGGTGCGCATGAGGCATTTGTGGGCGGATGGAACCGTGTGAAGCTTTATTTCATGCTTGGACTTCCTACTGAAACAGAAGAAGACATGAAGGGAATTGCTCATCTGGCAGAGCGTATTGCAGAAGAATATTACGATACCGTTCCAAAGGAAAAACGCCATGGAAAGGTTCAGATCGTAGTCAGCACCTCCTTCTTTGTGCCAAAGCCATTTACCCCATTCCAGTGGGCTCCAATGTATACAGAACAGGATTTTATTGACAAGGCAAAAGTAGTAAAAGAAGAAATCCGTGCACAGCTGAACCAAAAGAGTATTAAGTACAACTGGCATGAACCAGATGTAACCACACTAGAAGGCTTCCTTGCAAGAGGTGACCGCCGTGCTTCTGAAGTTATCTTAAAAGCCTATGAAAAAGGTGCCCTTTACGATGCCTGGTCAGAAAGCTTCCGCTACGACATCTGGAAAGAGGCTTTTGCAGAAACAGGAATTGACATTGAATTCTACACACTCCGAGAGAGAAGCACAGATGAAATCCTCCCATGGGATTTCATAGATGCAGGTGTTACCAAGGAGTTTCTGATCCGTGAGTGGAAACAGGCAAAAGGCGAAGTAGTTACACCAAACTGCCGTCAGAAATGTGCAGGCTGCGGAGCAAGACGTTATGAAGGAGGCGTATGTTATGAAGGTAAGAATTAAATTTACGAAAGAAGGGCCTATGAAATTTGTAGGACATCTTGACACCATGCGCTACTTCCAGAAAGCCATCCGCCGCGCAGAGCTTCCAATTGCTTTTTCGGGAGGTTACAGCCCTCATATGATCATGTCCTTTGCTGCTCCTCTTGGAGTTGGCGTTACCAGTACAGGGGAATATTTCGATATGGAGCTTACCGCTACGATTCCTACTGATGAAATCTGTCAACGTCTTAACAGCCAGATGGTAGATGGTATTCATGTTTTAAGTGCCCGCCAGGTGGAAGATGGAAAAGCGAGCAAGGCAATGTCCCTGGTGGCAGCAGCTGATTATCTGGTAGAGTTCCGTCCTGGAAAAGCACCAGCAGATGGATGGCAGACAAGAATTACGGAATTTTTAAAGCAGCCTGAGATCCTTGTTACAAAAGAAACAAAAAAAGGCGAAAAACAGGTAGACATCCGACCTTTTATTTACAAAATGAATTTACAGAATGACAACCGCATTTTCTTAAGTCTTGCTTCTGCAAGTGCCAACTATACCAAACCAGATGCTGTAATGGATGCATTTACCAGCTGGCTGGGACAGGAGCTTCCGGAATTTGCCTGCATGATTCATCGTCTGGAAGTATATGCAGATCTTGGAAATGAGAAAAAACATAAATTTGTATCGTTGGAATCCCTTGGCGTGGAAGTTCAATAAACTTAAAACAGGTGAATCAAGTGACGAAATTAATTCTAACAACCATGGAACTTTGCGGTAACAAATGCCATGCCTGTGCAATCGAGGAAGAAGGTCAGATTATGGAGCTTCGCCTGGAGGCAGCCGCCCGACAGTCCATTCTCGGAAATATTTATGTAGGACAGGTGGAAAATATTGCTTCTAATATCCAGGCAGCATTTGTTCTTATTGCACCTGGAGTACGCGGTTATTTTCCTCTTCAGGAAGCAGAGCAGGTTATCTATGCATCCGGGAAAGCACCTGGCAGTCCCTTGCGTCCGGGTGACCAGATTCTGGTGCAGGTAAGCCGTGATGCCATGAAAGGCAAGCTGCCCGCACTGACTGCAAACTTAAATTTTACCGGTAAGTATCTGGTGCTCACCACAGGAGAAAAAAAGTTCGGACTTTCCGGCAAGCTCTCTGGTACAGAACGCCACACTTTATCCGGCTGGCTGGAAGCAGAGGCTGCACGTCCGGATAAGGAATATGGCCTGATCGTCCGCACCAACGCAGCCCAGGCTGAAAAGGCTGAAATCCTTCAGGAGCTTTCTTATCTGAAATCACTGTATGAAAAAGTTGCTGTCAACGGCAAAAGCCGTACCTGTTTCAGCCTTCTCTACGAAACAGAACCCATTTACCTTACCATTCTCCGTGATATTTACAGCGAAAATCTCACAGACATTGTAACAGATGATCCTGAAATTTTTCAGCAGATCACTTCTTATTTGAAGGAAACAAGTCCGGAGGAAGAAAGCAAAGCCCGTTTTTATCAGGACAAACTTCTTCCGTTATACAAGCTTTCCCGCATGGAAAACGCGCTGGATGAGGTTCAAAAGGAAAAAATCTGGCTGAACAGCGGCGGGTTTATTGTGATCCAGCAGACAGAAGCCTTTGTCTCCATCGATGTAAACAGCGGGAAATTTACCGGAAAGAAAAAAGCCGAAGAAACCTATCGCAAAATCAATCTGGAAGCAGCTAAGGAAATTTCACGACAACTGCGGCTTCGCAACCTGTCCGGAATTATTCTTATTGATTTTATCAATATGACAAACCCGGATCATAACGACGAGCTTTTTCATGTATTGCAGAAATATCTGAGGAAGGATCCGGTGAAATGTAAAGCCATAGATATTACGCCGCTTCATATTCTGGAGATGACACGAAAGAAAGTCAGAAAACCGGTAATCGAGGAGATCAGGCAGATAAAGTCAGGAGATTTTTCGAACACGCTCTAAATAAAACTATAAAAAATTCCTTTTTCGTATTTTCGAAATTATTACAAGCAGCAAACCAGAAACATGGGTTTTCGTTTTTATTTTTTTACAATTTTTTTTACAAAACCTCTGTCAAGCGTTTTTGAAAATGTCCCAAAATAATTGAAGTATTAGCCCCGGCTTTTTGCTGGGGCTTGTTAAATTGAT
>NZ_JBCOME010000072.1:0-16424 GCF_040924365.1 Ruminococcus sp. 1001136sp1_2201st1_G3_2201SCRN_220225
AAAGTGTTTGATGTACTCAAGACAACCAACTAGCTTAGTTATCTCTCGTCATTACTGTTATAAAAAGTTCATTCATTCGAATGATGATTCGTTAAGAATTTTCGAGAATCGTATGTGTTTCACTGTTTAGTTATCAAGGTTGTTTATCTGTCGTTGTCTGTCCGACAGCTTGTTTATATTACCACAAGCATTTTCGTTTGTCAACAACTTTTTTTAATTTCTTTTAAAAAACTTTTGAAGTTTTTCAAAATGAAATCCCGCTTCCTCAGAAGCGAGATTTAGTATATCATCAGAGTTGCCATTCGTCAACCCCTTTTTTCAATTTTTTTGATTTTTTTACATTATTTGACATTTGTGCTCAATTTCCGTAGAAAACACTCATAAACACTTTCACAAATATATTCTGATTATACAGGAAATTCAGTACTGTATCCTGCTCAACAAGAGCCATTCCCTGTTTTCCAATCGTAGTATCACAGAGCAGCGTCAGGATCAGAAACCCGATCCAGATAAAGATTATGCACTTCGCACCACCCACTACACCTCCGGCAATTTTATTCACGCCCTTTATCACAGGAAGATTTGTCAGAACATTCAGTATATAACTCAACAGTCTGATCACGATTGCAGAAATTATAAAGGATAAAAGAAATGATATTCCATTTACGATCATGACAGCCAGCGAATCTGCTATATATTCCGCAAACGTACTGACTGCAAGATAGCGGTATGTCTCTGCAGTATTATTTTCCATAAGAGAAGTTTTCAATATGTCCGGAAGTTCCATTTTTTCCATTATCTGCGTCTGTTCTTCTTTATCCAGAGCTTTCTGGCTGCCTGTCTGTTCCATGACCAGTTCCTGGCAGTTACTCTGAACAATATTATAAACAGGTGTATACTCTCTCACAAATGTATTTACATATGGATTAATCACCCATACAAGGAGAAAGGATATGATCATAAAAAAAGCAGATACGATTTCTTTTACAAAGCCTCTGCGAAATCCGGAAGCGCATGCAAAAATAATCAGTGCAAGCACCACAATGCCAAGCCAAGTCCAGCTTATGTCCATTTCATTCTCCTTAACTGAGTTTTATCACATTTACACCAGTATCCATAACAAGCAAATACTTATTCCACCCCAATTTGAAAAAGTCTTTCACTGTTCCATCCACACTTCCAAAATATTTCTCGGAGCCGTTGCTATTCAACACGCAAAGCTGGGAACTGTTGTACATAACAATATAATCATCACTCATTCTGATAGTGGTATATGGAATATTAAAATCCTTGCTAAATTTCAACTTGCCAGCAGAAGAATATACCTGCATAGTATACTGTTTGTCTTTGCTGTCATTTTTAAATACTAGGCCAATGTTGTTTTCATCATAAAAAGTACTGATAATCTCCTGCTCAACCTGGACTGTTTTCAGTTCTTTGGGAATCTGACGCCCGGAATATATGGTAAATCCATCATCCCGTAGTGCAACTGCATTGCTGCCAAGATACTGAATCTGCGGAACTACTACTCCATCATACGTGTACCCGCTTACAATACGGTCATCTTCGTTCTGTCCAACTTCTCCGAAATTATAAAAAGCTATGTAACTGGTGGTCTCGCTGCTGTCCACAAACTGATATGCCACCATCATCACAACGCCATTATCTGCCAGTGCCACATCCATAGGATACCCAGGATCCTGAATATTAGTCTGATTTTCTGCCACAAGACTTCCATCTAAATTGTAAAAATTGATCCAGGTGTGGTCGCCGCCATCCAGAATTGCTGCTGCCATTCCTGTTTTGGAAACTTTCGCCTTTACAATACTGTAAGAAGTAGATACCGTCCCGGTAATTCCATTTTTGTCGAGAAAAACCATGGATGTACCATCTTTATCAGCAATCACGGCACAGTCACCGCAAACATCTGCCACAGGATTCTGCATGTCATATGTCTGTGACCATACGGTTTCCAGCTTGTTGTTTACCAGAGATACCTCGTCGGAGCTATAGCGCAGAATCTTACCTGACAGATAGGTGTACTGGGTGGAAACAGTATCTTCCTGCTCACTGGTCACCTGTACTTTATAGTTTCGGTAAGTTCTTTTTTCCAGAAAAAGAAAGCCTGCCAAGACCACAAATACAGCAATCAATATCACGGCAACCGGTTTCAGCACAGCTTTCTTTCTTCGCAAAGCAGCTTTGATTTTTCTTCTCGCAGCTTCATTTCCACCAGCTCCGGCCTGGGCTTTTTCCAGATGGCGTTTCTCGGCCAGAAGTCGTTTCCGCCGCAGTTTCTTTTTGATATTTTTGAATGTGTTTGCCATAATTTAACCTTGCCTTGTATTTTCTATTTTTTCGATTATACCACATCCGGTCAAGGTAATACAATCATTTGCCCCGGATAAATCACCTGGTTTTCTTCCAGATTATTCAGGCGGCAGATTTCCGGGATGGCATCCATATTTCCATAATGGGAAATACTGATCTGGTATAAAGTATCGCCTGGTTTAATCACATAAGTTTCGTATATGCCGTCAGATGAGGCCTGTGCACTGGAATCCGTCTGTTCTTCTGCGTTAGTGCTCTGTTTCTTTATTTTCCGTTCATCAGCTTCCTGGGAAAAAGTTTCCGTCTGATCCACCGTTTCTGCCGGCTCCTCAGCTTTTGTCTGTTCTGCTGCTTCCGCCTCATTTGCAAAATCAGATTCGCTGTCCTGCCAGCTATTCCCGGTTTCATCACTTATTTCTGTATCAGCAGCTTCCTGCGTTATTTGGGGAGTCACCGAAGCATTTCTTTCCAACTGCTCTTCCGGCCTTTTCTCCTGTTTGGAAACATCCTGTATCTGATTCGTGTCATTTTCCGCCTGCTTTTCTTCTGATGCATCTTCCTCTGTTTTTCCTGACATAACAGTCACTGCATAATCATCTTCAAGCTGTACCGGCGAACCACCGTAATTTCTGTAAAAGCCCGCTCCTACAGCCAGTACAGCAAGTACCAGACAGGCCGTTGCTGCATATGAAAAAACAGAGGTACGCTCCATTTCCTCCTGGGGCTTTTCCTCTGTCTTTTCTGCTTTCTTTGTTTTCTTGTTCCGGATGATTTTTCGAAAAGAAACAACCGCCTCGTCAGACACATTTTCTGTAAATTCCGGCGCAAAATCTTTATTTTTTTCAATCATGTATTCCTGCATCAGCGGATTTTTCTCATAATAAATGTAATATCCCCGCTGCCGGACCATAAGGCCATTTTCAAAGAAGAAGAAAGCTTCTTCTTTTTCTGCAGGTTCCATAAGCATAAGCACTTTTTCACCGCCAAAATACCGAAGATGGATTCGGGTCAGCAATTCATCTGTTTCCATATACATCTGAGGGCGCGAAAAAAACCAGCCTGTTATTTCCTGTCCCGGAAAATATTTTGCCTGGTCTTCCTGTATTTTTGCCCATATTTTTTCAGAGAAATCAATATGATCGGATGCAGCTTCCATATCTTCCACCATCAAAGCTCCCCGGATGAAAAGATAGGTTATACCATTGTTCCATTTTGTTTCGCCTGTAAAAACAGCTACACAGCCTTGTTCTTTTCCGGAACCGACCGCATTCCTGGCAAGCCTTGTCAGAAATGTGTATACGTAATCTTCAATATAAATACGCATATTTCCGGTTGTCAATCCTACCTGACGTATATTTCTCGGCAGATTAAAAAGATTTTCCCCATTTTTCGCCTCCTGTTTCTCTTCTTTGTAGATAACTTCTATCATAGTCACATCACCCCTTCGGGTATGAGAATATCACATGAGAAATGCAGATTTTAGCGGAATATAAGACCTGTTTCACAGAATTTTGCGACAGTTTTCGCAAAGGAAATATTTGTCGGGATGAAGGGGACAGCGAACTGCTGCAATTGAATTCCGGCAGAATGTCACGTAAAGTGCAGCATATAGATTTCGATGTGTTTTTTTTGTACTCAGCCAGGTGCATATTTTTTCCAGATATAGGATAAGATGGATTATATCAGACAGCTACAGCTGCAAATTATCGTCCATAAGCAATCGGGTAAGTTTGCTTATTTATGAAAATTTTAAAGTGGGAGAACTTTTATGCCTTTTTATGTAAATACCAAAAAACCAGATTCTTCCAGAGAAATTGCACGGCTTCTGGAAAAATGTATTAAGCGTCATAAACGGGACTGGGCTGAAATTGTGTTTTTGTGCATTGGAAGTGACCGGGTAACCGGAGACTGTCTGGGACCTTATGTAGGCTATCGTTTAAGCCAGCATCAGCTTCCTGGAATTTTTGTTTACGGTACATTAAATCAACCGGTTCACGCCGTCAATCTATCCGATATAACGGACTTTATTTCAAGGAACCATCCGTTTGCCCTTGTAATTGCTATAGACGCGTCTCTAGGCGATGAAAGACATTTGGGCTACGTGACAATCGGAAACGGTTCTCTTTACCCAGGTGCGGCTGTTCAGAAAGATTTGCCGCCTGTGGGGGATATTTATATTACTGGGATTGTAAATATTGCAGGAATTCTGGAATATCTGACTTTACAGACAACAAGACTTTCCACTGTGATCACGCTGGCTGACACCATTGCACAGGGGATTCTTGGAAATTTTATATAACAATACGGCAAACAGAAGCTTTCACTTCCATTTGCCGTATGCTTATTTAGCATATCACTTTTTCGGATTTCCAAAAGGTTTTCTGTAAAAACAGACATAACGCCTGCTGGCGCCAACACCATACAGAAAAGACACATCCCAATTAGATAAATGCTTTGATCTGTTTATAAATACCGGCTGCATCGAGGCCATATTTCTCAAGAAGAGCAACCGCCGGGCCAGACTCTCCGAAAACATCATTGATACCAATACGTTTAACCGGTACAGGCGCTTTCTCAGCAAGGCACTCGCATACAGCACCGCCAAGGCCGCCGATGATGGAATGCTCTTCAACAGTAACAACTTTGCCTGTTTCCTTGGCAGCTGCTACAACAAGCTCCTCATCAAGAGGTTTGATGGTGTGGATGTTAATAACCTTTGCCTCGATTCCTTCTTCTGCCAGTTTCGCAGCTGCTTCCAGAGACGGAGCTACGCAAAGTCCGTTTGCAATAATGGTAAGGTCTTTTCCCTCGCGGAGAACAATACCTTTGCCAAGTTCAAATTTATAATCCGGATTATCATTGATAATCGGAACAGCAAGACGGCCAAATCTCATGTAAACAGGGCCTACATGCTCATAAGCTGCCTCTACCATTGCTTTTGCTTCAATATCATCAGACGGGCATGCAACAACCATTCCCGGAATTGTACGCATAAGTGCAAAATCCTCGCAACACTGGTGCGTAGCACCATCCTCACCAACGGAAATTCCGCCGTGGGTAGCACCAATCTTAACATTCAGCTTCGGATATCCAACAGAGTTGCGAACCTGCTCAAAAGCACGTCCTGCAGCAAACATAGCAAAAGTACTTGCGAAAGGTACTTTTCCAGTTGTTGCGATTCCGGCAGCAATTCCCATCATGTTGCACTCTGCAATACCGCAGTCGATATGACGCTCCGGGAATGCTTTCTTAAAGATTCCGGTCTGTGTAGCTGCAGCAAGGTCAGCGTCCAGAACAACCAGATCATCATGTTTTTTTCCAAGTTCTACGAGAGCGTTACCATAACTTGCTCTGGTGGCAATCTTCTTTACTTCTGACATAATGCTTCACCTACCTTTTCCAAATCTGCCATAGCCTGTGCGTACTCTTCATCGTTCGGAGCTTTTCCATGCCAGCCAACCTGGTTCTCCATGAAAGATACCCCTTTGCCTTTTACTGTTTTCATAACGATCGCAGTCGGCATTCCTTTCACAGTCTTTGCCTCGTCAAAAGCAGCGCGCAACTGCGCCATGTCATTTCCATCAGCTACATTTATTACATGGAAATTGAATGCTTCGAATTTCTTATCGATCGGGTATGGGGAGCATACGTCCTCAACTTTACCATCGATCTGAAGACCATTGTTATCAACGATCACTACAAGATTGTCCAGTTTCCTTGCTCCTGCAAACATTGCAGCTTCCCATACCTGCCCCTCCTGGATCTCGCCGTCTCCAAGAAGTGTGTATACACGATAGCTGTCATTTGATAATTTTGCAGAAAGTGCCATTCCAACTGCTGCAGAGATTCCCTGTCCAAGGGAACCGCTGGACATATCGACGCCAGGAATATGCTTCATATCCGGATGTCCCTGAAGGTAAGATCCGAGATGACGAAGTGTCACCAGATCCTCTTTCGGGAAATAACCTCTCTCAGCCAGTACAGAATACAGACCTGGTGCAGTATGACCTTTGGAAAGGACAAAACGGTCGCGATCTGCTTTCTTCGGATCCTTAGGATCAATATTCATTTCCTCAAAATAAAGATAAGTAAATAAATCTGCTGCTGATAAAGATCCGCCTGGATGACCAGCTTTAGCAGCATGCAGTGCTGTTACGATGTCTTTGCGGACTTCGTTGGCAACTTTCTGAAGCTCTAAATTCTCCATTTTCAATTCTCCTTATTATTTCCCTTGATATCATGATGTGCGAATCACAACCGGATTGAATTCTTACGTAAAATAATTTCTCGGTTAATTATTCTCCAAATACAGCCTTGTAATCATTCTGGAATTTAACAATACCAGCGTCTGTCAGCGGATGATGAGTCATCTGCTCAAGTACTTTAAATGGTACAGTAGCGATATCAGCACCTGCAAGTGCGCACTGTGTTACATGCATTGGATGACGAACACTTGCTGCGATGATCTCGGTATCGATGCCTGCAACTGCAAACATATCAGCGATCTGGCGAATCAGCTCAACACCGTCTGTAGAGATATCATCCAGTCTTCCAAGGAATGGAGATACATATGTAGCACCAGCTCTTGCTGCAAGAAGTGCCTGGTTAGCGCTGAAGATCAGAGTTACATTTGTCTTGATGCCTTCTTTTGAAAGAACTTTAACTGCTTTCAGGCCTTCGCATGTCATAGGAATTTTTACAACCATGTTCGGATGGATTTTGGCAATCTCGCGTCCCTCACGGATCATTCCCTCTGCATCTGTTGTAGTAGCTTTAACCTCGCCGCTGATCGGTCCATCGACGATCTCTGTGATCTCTTTGATTACTTCATTGAAATCTCTTCCCTCTTTCGCGATCAGGGATGGATTTGTAGTTACGCCACAGATAATTCCCATATCGTTAGCTGCCTTAATATCCTCTACTTTTGCTGTGTCAATAAAAAATTTCATGATTTCTTCCTCCTAAATGAATTAGACTAGAGCGTTGCAGCGCTTCCTTTGTCTTGCACTGTTCATATGCTTTCATTATAGCAGACTTCATTTACAGGTCAAGGCAGAGAGCGAATTATTAATAAAATTTCAATTAATAATTTCGTCTATTATTAATCATTCTATAATTTGTTAGTATGGTATCAATCAATTTTCTACTGTATCAATCAGTTTTTCCAGCAATTTTACCAGATGTTTTTTTTAAATTATTACTAATAATTTCCAGTAAATTATTTATTTAAACTTATTTTCTTCGGATTTTTCGTTTATGGGATCCGGTTTATCCATACGTGCATAACCGGTGGTTTTTCGCACAATAATCTTAGGATTATACTCAATATTATATACACTTGTGGGACGGATGCCTTCCCCGAAACGGATGCCTGTATCGATTTTCCGGATGATAATGTCACAGGCATCCCTGCCCTTCAGATCAACGAAGTGATCAATGGTAGTCAGTGACACTCTGCGAATTCCGGAATAAAAAATATTGTCGCAGCCGATCACAGATACATCTTTCGGCACTCTCAGACGGGCATCCTGAAGAGCATCCACAGCACCAATGGCCATCATGTCATTCTGTCCGGCAATGGCAGTAAATCTGCTGCCATCCTCCAGAAGAGACCTGGTCAGGGCATAGCCCATAGAATACTCGGAATCCGTCTTAGGATTGCGACGGTCAACGGATTCGTCAGCAGCCCGGATGATCACATGTCCGGAAAGCCCAGCCTTCTCAAACTCACGGACAAAACCATCCACTCGTTTGGAACGCTGCCACTGTCTTCTGGTAAGCGGCGGCGTAATAAAGGCCACATCCCGATGTCCCAGATCCAGCAGATGCCTCGCCATAAGTCGTCCCACTTCTGTGTTGTCCTGATTAATAGCATCTACTGTACTGATTTTTTCTTTGTTGCTAATGATGACCAGCGGAATGCTTCTTGCCATCTCTTCTACCTGGCTGATATAGTCCGGGTGGGGATTGCAGGCATAAATGATCCCCTGGGGTGCCATGGCGCGTATCATGCGCAGATACTTCTCTTCCAGCCTGGCATCACGCTGGGTATTGCAGATGAAAACTCCGTAGCCACGCTCGTTGGCTACCGCCTCGATTCCCTGAAGGAGCATCACATAGTAAGGGCTGGTAATAGTTGGGCAAAAGACAACAATCATTTTTTCCTTTTTGTTCTCTTTTTTATTTTTGTGGCCCGGAAGCTGATAGCCCAGTTCTCTGGCCGCGCTTTCCACTTTTTCCACTGTTTCTCGGGAAAAAGAAACATTATACTTATGGTTCAGAACCATGGAAACCGTTGCCTGGGAAACTCCCGCTTTCTCTGCCACATCTGATGAAGTCACTTTTTTGCGTGCCACAAAAATCACCTCCTGCCATCTTACAGTTCTACCCTTCCCTCCAGTGCCCGAAGCAGGGTAACCTCATCAATGTATTCCAGGTCACCGCCTACCGGCACACCACTGGCAATACGGCTGACCTTGATCCCAGTAGGCTTGATCAGCTTACTGATATACATTGCTGTAGTCTCCCCCTCCAGACTGGAGTTGGTGGCAATGATCACTTCTTTTACATCTCCCTGAAGTCGCATGATCAGCTCTTTCAACTTGATATCATCCGGACCAATTCCCAGCATAGGGGATATTGCGCCGTGAAGTACATGATAAACTCCGTCAAATTTACCGGTTTTTTCATAAGCAGCAAGATCCCTGGTGTTCTCCACTACCATAATCGTACTGTGATCTCTTTTGGGATTGCTGCAGATTGGGCACATTTCTTTATCCGTAAGGGTGTAGCAGCACTTACAGTACTGTACGTTCATCCGGGCATCGGTGATTGCATTGGTAAGCTGCTGCACCTGTTCCTTTGGCATATTCATAATATGAAAAGCCAGGCGCTGGGCAGATTTTGCCCCAATTCCCGGAAGATGGGAAAACTGCTCGATCAGTTTATTGATATGACTGCTGTAGTATTCCATCAGAATGGAAGACCCCCGCCAAGTCCTCCCAGACCTCCTGTAAGTTTGGACATTACAGCCTGGTTCTCCTGCTCAACCTTGCGAAGTGCTTCATTAGTTGCTGCAACAATAAGATCTTCAAGCATCTCGATGTCATCCGGATCTACAACTTCCTCTGCAAGCTTCACCTTGGTCACTTCTCTCTTACCTGAGATAGTTACTTCTACAGCTCCGCCGCCGGCTGCTGCAGTAAACTCTTTCTCCTCAAGAGCTTTCTGGTTCTCTTCCATCTGGCGCTGCATTTTCTGCGCCTGCTTCATAAGGTTATTCATATTCCCCGGCATACCCATGCCTGGAAATCCTCCACGCTTTGCCATTACAAAGTCCTCCTTTAACTGTTCTGATTTCATGCTGGATTCCGCATTTCTGATTTTTCAAACAGGCTCTATAACATTTGCGGCAGCAAAAATCATTTTTCATAACAATATTCACATTTTCTGCAAATATTATTAATTTACTTCTCGTTCGTCGCTTTCACGGCAACTCTTATGTTGCTGCACAAAAATCAAACAGCAACACTTTTATTCTTCTGCATCGTCAGGATCTTCCTCCACAACAACATCCATATGGATATTCTCCCGGAGAGCCTGATCTACAGTAAGCTTGGCAAGATTGGTATGGTTGTGCTCTTTTGCCACCACCATCTTAAGTTCTACACTCTTGCCAGTCTGGGCCAGGATGATATTCTTCAGTTCTTCCTCTGCTTCCGGATTATCTACATAGGTTTTTCCAAGGAAATCCTGGAATTCGATGTAGAGAATCGGTTCACCGGTCTGGCCATTGTATTTGGGAATAGACTTCTGGAGCATCTGTTTGAAAATGCCGCTGGTCTGACCTACGATCACCTTCCAGCTGGCTACAATCTTCTGCAGATCCTCGGGTGCCGCTTTCTCAGGTGCTGCTGCCATGGCTTCTGCACTGCCATCCGATCCGGCTCCTGTACTTCCGGCGCTGCCAGTGGCTCCCGGCTGGACAAATACCTGCTGAACAGGCCGCTCGTCCATGCGCTGTTCCAAAACACGAAGACGATCCAGAACAGAATCCAGATTGGTCTCCATCGCCGGACGGCACAGTTTGATCAGAGCAATCTCCACCAGAACACGCTTCTGGGTGGAATAGCGGATCTGACTGGACAGGTCAGAAAAAATACGGATGTAGCGCATCAGCGTTTCTACATCCACCATCTCACTTTCTTCCCTTAGAAGTTTCAGATTCTCAGATGATACATCAATGGCTTCCTCCGGATTCTCGGAGGTTTTTACCAGAAGGAGATTACGCATGTACCAGGTAAAATCTCCTACAAACTGTCCAAGCTCTCTTCCGCCTATGATCAGATCCTCAAGAGTGCGTATCGCACCTGTCACATCTCCCTGGAGCACTTTTCGCAAAAGCTTGCTGAACACTTCTGTATCCACCGCTCCCAGAACCTCCAGGACTTTATCATAAGTCAGTGTCTGCCCCAGGTAAAAGGCAATGCACTGATCCAGAAGGCTTAGTGCATCTCGCATGGAACCGTCTCCGGCTTTTGCCACATAACGGACGGCTTTTTCTTCTGCCTCTACGCCTTCGATTTTCAAAAGTTCATCCAGTCTTTCCGCAATTGTATCAATAGTGATGCGGTGAAAATCGTATCGCTGACATCTGGACAAAATAGTGATCGGTATCTTGTGGGCCTCTGTGGTGGCAAGAATGAAGATAACATAAGACGGAGGTTCCTCCAGTGTTTTCAGAAGAGCATTAAACGCTCCTGTCGAAAGCATGTGAACCTCGTCGATAATGTATACCTTATAGTTTCCTTCAGTAGGACGATAGGCCACCTCCTCACGGATCTCACGGATATTGTCAACGCCGTTATTGGACGCTGCATCGATCTCGATCACGTTCATGGAGGTGCCAGCCTGTATCGCCTTACACATGTCACATTCACCACAGGGACTTCCATTTACCGGATGCTGGCAGTTTACTGCTTTTGCCAGTATTTTTGCAACGGTAGTCTTACCGGTTCCTCGGGTGCCGCAAAACAGATACGCGTGACCAATACGGTTATGCTTGATCTGATTGGTCAGGGTAGTTACAATGTGATCCTGTCCCTTGACATCGTCAAAATTATCCGGTCTGAACTTCCGGTATAGAGCAGTATAGCTCATTTATGGAAACTCCTTTCTAACAGCAGGGAATCAATCGCCGAAGCTGATTCCGATCTGCTTTGCAGCCTTAACGGTCTGGTCTTTCGGAGAAACCATTTTCAGCTTGCCGGCACATTCTTCAAGAGGTACTCTCTTGATTTTGCCATTTACAATACCGATCATGATGCCATATTCTCCGTCCAGAATAGCCTCTGCTGCTCCTGCTCCGATTCTTGTGGAAAGCACACGATCATATGCACATGGTGCCCCACCTCGCTGTGTATGTCCCGGAACTGTAATGCGTACCTCAGAACCAAGCTTCTGGGTAATCTTGTCTGCAATTTCATAGGATACGGAAGGATACTTCTTCGCGCGGTCTTCCAGCTTTTTCTTGTAATCTTTCTTGGAAAGAAGGGCATCCTCTTTGGAAATGGCGCCTTCTGCCACTGCAAGAATGGTGAAACGCTTGCCAGCTTTAGATCTCTTCTGGATAGCTGCAACTACCTTCTCAATGTCGTATGGGATTTCCGGAATCAGGATAATATCTGCTCCGCCGGCAATTCCTGCGTGCAGAGTAAGGCTTCCTACCTTGTGTCCCATAACTTCTACGATAAATACACGGCCATGGGATGCTGCTGTTGTATGAATGCAGTCGATAGCGTTTGTTGCAATATTTACTGCACTCTGGAACCCGAATGTCATATCTGTACCCCAGATATCATTGTCGATGGTCTTAGGCAGATGGATGATATTCAGACCTTCTTCTCTTAAGAGGTTGGCTGTTTTCTGGGTTCCGTTTCCTCCGAGGATTACAAGACAGTCAAGGCAAAGCTTGTAATAGGTCTGCTTCATAGCTTCAACCTTGTCCAGTCCATTGGCATCCGGTACGCGCATAAGCTTAAACGGCTGTCTGGATGTTCCAAGAATAGTTCCGCCCTGTGTAAGGATTCCGGAAAAATCCTTGGATGTAAGCATACGGTATTTGCCGTAGATCAGTCCCTTATATCCATCATCAAAGCCGTATACTTCCAGATCATCAATGCTGTTTGTAAGCCCTTTTACAACTCCCCGCATGGTGGCATTTAATGCCTGACAGTCACCGCCGCTTGTTAATAAGCCGATTCTTTTAATCATAGTACCCTCCATTTCTGTGTCTCTAGAGCGTATTTCAAAAATCATTCCAGCAAGCTACGCGCTCCAGTAAAAACTACATTTTGAAATTTGATCCGCGAGCTCTGTTCGTTACTGATCACAAAGTGAGCAGTGACCGCTGTTCTGTTACGTCTGGGCAGCGTAAAAATCGCGGGGCAAGTTTGTTTATATTATATAATATTTCCCGTTCTGACACAACAAGTAATTTGCAACCAGATATTTCTGGAGCCGGCTTGTTACTGTTCACTCCGTGACCAGTAACGCGCTTCGCGATGCACAGAAATCATGCATTCGCATGATTTCGCGCCGCAATTCTCGGGTTTTCTGTGAACTTTGTTCACAAAAAACACCTCGCGGAATGTTACCAGTGAACAGTAACGCCGGCTTGACAATACATTAAATTTTTTTGCTGTTTTGCAGCAGTGGCTTGACAAATCCACAGTCTTCCTTTATAATTAAATTCCGCGCAGCCGGGGAGATAGCGGTGCCCTGTACCTGCAATCCGCTACAGCAGGGGTGATGCCAATCTGAGGCTTGTATCTTGTGGAGCTGCCCTTTATAAGTGGCGTTGACGTTTGGGTCTTACGCAACAGGACTCTATGAACCGTGTCAGGACAGGAATGTAGCAGCACTAAGTAGAATCTCCTGTGTGCCGTGAGGGTGCCTGGACTGAGTTAACTGTAGAGGTAACGTCTGTGAGACCATTCCGAGGTGCGGCGCGCGAAAGAAGAGGATTGTGGAACGTCTGTGAGGACGTTCTTTTTTTGTGTTAAAAAAGATTTCTGCAAAATGGGGCGGGCAAATTACGGGAATGCTTTTTCAAACAGGCTCTGGCGCGGTACGCCCCAGGCAAACAAAAAGACACATATTGTATCAGGGCTGTGAATGTATTGTTCACGCCATTTTTACAATATGTGTCCTATTTTTAGTTTGCTATTCTATTTTGAATGCAAGCTGTAAGAAATTATTTGCACAGCTCCGCTACGACCTGATTGATCACCTTGCCGTCAGCCTTGCCCTTCAGCTCTGGCATAATAGTCTTCATGATCTGTCCTTTGTTTCCAGAAGCGATCAAGTCTGCATGTTTCTCTGTAAGGTAAGCCTTGATCTCAGAAGCGTCCATCAGCTTTGGAGCGTATTTCGCAATCACATCATATCTTGCCTGATATTCATCTTTCAGATCCTGTCTGGATTCCGGACAGGTGTCGATCTGCTCTTTCACAGATTTCAGCTCTTTCAGGATAACACGGTCAACCAGTTCGCCACTGATATCGTCACGGCAGCCTTCGTCGATTGCCACCTTCTTCACTGCGGAAATCAGGGAAGAGACTGCATCCTTTGTTACTTTATCCTTTGCTTTCATGGCAGCTACCATGTCTTTTCTCAATGCTTCAAGTTCCATTGTATTTTCCTCCTGTCATTTTCTATGTGGTTGTTTACATAATGTTCCACAACGTTCCATCAAATCATAATTCTTTCATCCTGTGGCATTTCAGACGACTTGATGTATTTTTTGCTTTGTTTTTTATCATACCACTAATTTTCTGATTTTCCAACCTGCTCTGCCAAAGATTTTTTCAGCATTTTCTTCTTTTCCCGAAGCTCGCGAAAAAAATCGGAAAGCATGATGGAACACTCTTCCTGAAGGACACCGCGGATTACTTCTACCTTGTGGTTAAAGCCATCCATTTCCAAAAGATTCAGCACAGAACCGGCACATCCTGCTTTTGGATTCATGCTGCCGATAACCACACGGTCAATTCTGGACTGCATAAGCGCTCCGGCGCACATCTGGCAAGGCTCTAAGGTTACATACATCGTGCAGCCTTCCAGTCTCCAGTCTCCTAATTTTTTGCTTGCCTTTTTAATCGCGTTCAATTCTGCGTGAGAAAGGGTATTCTTGTCCGTGTTTCTCCGATTATAGCCTCTTGCAATGATCTGCCCGTTGCAAACGATCACACAGCCAATTGGCACCTCTTCCAATGCCCGGGCTTTCTTTGCCTGGCGAATTGCCTCTTTCATATAACGTTCCTGATCTGTAAGCATTTTTTACCTTTACTTTCTACTACTTTATGGTGAATCTCGGCATTTTTGCCGCTGCGCTGTCATTTTCATTTCAGGCGCCGCAGCGGCAATAGCTTTATTATAGGCAGTTCGCACAGGGATGTCAATTTTAACAACCGGCAGGTGGATCAATCGCACGGTACCAGTACCCTCCCCTGCCTTTTTTCACCTTGATACAGTTGCTTTCTTTGAAGCAGGAAAAGCCGAACATGCCTGCCATAAACTGTTCCTGCTGGTCGTAGCTTCCGGGTACACCAAGTATGTACCGGCCATTTGATCTGTGGCACAGAAGGAGATGTCCGAAATTGTAGTATCCGTATTGCAAAAAACGGTTGTTGCGAAGGGCGCATTGTCTTCTTGGAAAATGGACCAGATCCTGGGGTGTAATTTTCCAGCACTGGTTCAGATCGCTGTCTTGGAACGGGCAGAAGGGCTGACCAAATGGAAGTGCTATGGTTTTCTCCTTTTCCTCTTGTTTTGTATTTACTCTACAGGTAATTTTTTGCTCTGCTTCCCATATTTCCCCCACGGTTGGCTCATCTTTTGCTTGTGGTTCATCACTTATCATTTCTTCTGCTTCCAGCAGATCATCCTGCATTTGTTCCACCACATCCTCCACTTCATGCCTGTCATCTAAATCAGGTGTGGAATCTGTTTCCGGCTTGCTTTCATTCTCCAGCTTTTCTTCTGCTTTCTCTTTTATTATTTCACATACGGTACCAGTTTCTTCTTTCTTTATTATACTTTCCTTAAAATTCTCCGGGCGGATTGTCTGGTCATCCCACTCTGTTCCAAAAAAGCCTCCCGATTCTGTAAGCAAAATCATACCTCCCATTTTTTCCAGAGGAATTCCCGAGCCCCCCATATCCATTCCGTCTGTTTCCACCAGACATTCGATTCTATTTGCCTCCGTTTTGCAGCTGCCCAGCAAAATTCCATTCATCAGTCCCTCTTTTCGCACAAATCCATATACTTTGCACACTTCTCCTGCTGCCAGGTTTCCTACCTGAAGATGTGGTTCAATTGTACACATGTGATTTCTCACTTCCACCTTCATAAAGCCACAATTATCTCCCTTTTTCCCTTTTCGGTATTCATATACATATGCGATAAAACGCCGATATCCCACCAACTGACGCCCTCCCCTTTTTATGCATCTCACTCATTAATGTATATGAAAAAACAGAATTTTCATTCATAAAAACGCATTCTGTTTCACTTGGAACATCTGTTCAAATGAATTAATTTAATTGCCTCTCCCCAAATAAGACCTGGTTAATTTCAATTCTTTTTGAAATTTTTTGAATTTTTTCAATTTTTCTGTTGACAAGCCAGTATATTCTATGTATAATATCACTTGCAGTTGACGAAGTGTGGCTCAGTTTGGTAGAGCGCTGCGTTCGGGACGCAGAGGTCGTGGGTTCGAATCCCGTCACTTCGACTACTTGGCAGAGGCGCCGAAATTCTTGAGGAATCAAGGGTTTCGGTGTTTTTTATGTTTTTCACTCACCTCACACCAGTGTTCGAAAAATCAATTTTCGGATGTTCGGAAACTTCGCTCTAAGATTTGCTCTAAAAACGCTCTAAAAAAAACACCGTCATTCCTGGACACTTCGCCATTGAAAAAATCTTACAAAACATAAATAAAACCGATAGCCACATTTGATATGATACCTCTAAAGTAGACAGATTAAATATAAAAATCTGTTACTTTGGAGGTATTTTTCATGCCAAAATCA
>NZ_JBCOME010000073.1:0-16097 GCF_040924365.1 Ruminococcus sp. 1001136sp1_2201st1_G3_2201SCRN_220225
ATTGCTTTATCAATCAATCGCAGCATATGGTTTTGAGGTACCATGTCATCCATGGAAAACATCATCATTTGTTCTCTTTTTTTATCTGTATTTTTCGTCATCATAAAAAACACCGCCCTTCTGATATTCATTATATCAGAAAAGCGGTTCCAACAATAGCAAAACCCTGCAAAAGCAGGGCTTTGTCTACAGTCTGAGACAGCCCGAAAATATCGGGCTGTCTGCTTTTTAGATGGTATCAATCAGATCACTTCCACTAATGATCTGGCTCCAGCGGTTTTCACGTTTGTCCGCATTTTTCTCAAAGTATGAAAGTCGCGTTTCTTCCAATTCCTCCAGGCATGGGATGCCTCCATCCAGATACTTTTTTGTTCTCCGGATGGTGCTGTTAAGTCTGGTAATCACAGCTCCAAGTTTCACATCCATTAGTTCGTAGCCAAAGGGCTTTGCCTCTGACATCCACAGGTCTTCTCTTAAGACCTTCATTTCTTCTAAATTCTGAATGGTCTCCGGAATTTCTTTTTCGCAGATTTCTTTTAAAGCCAGCAACTGTTTTTTATCATAAGCTGCTTTCATACGGACACCAAGGTCTGCCTTATCTGCCAGCACTGCTGCCAGCTTTTCATAATAGGCAAATAGAACAGCATATTCCGGGGAATTCTCCTGGCAGATTTCCACCCACACACTCCTTAAACTCTTCTTCTAATACTTTTTCATTGTATTCCAAATGGAAGCCAAGATGTGCAAACAGTGCCACGCCTGGCCATACCGCATCTACCGGAGTTTCTGCGCCATTATCCATCCATGCGGTACAAAGCACCTCTTTCATCAGATATTTTTTGCAGGTCTGAAGGGCAGCCTTTGTGCAGGCAGATGTCTTGGAATAATTTGGTGCGATTCCATTCCAGATCCAGGATCCTCCTGCAAAGATCACATCATCGGATAACTGCTTGTGAATATTCAGCATCTTTTCATAGAATTTCTCATCATCATAATAATAATCCCAGTATACCAGACCAAGCCCCTTTTCCGGTTTTTCCCAGGAAGAGCAATCTGCATCAGCAGGTACTTCGTAATATCGGCCGTTTGTATTGGCTGTGATGTACATGTCGCTCCAAATCATAGGCTCCAGGCCAAGCTTCTTGCAGATGGCAAGCACACGTTTGCAATACTCCCGTATAGATCCCTTATTGATCACCTGCACCTGCGTGTTGCATGATTTTCAGTGTTATTTATTTAGTTCATTATGTTTCAGTTCTATAAGTAACTGCTGATGATCGTCACAAGTTGTTTTTGGGGAGTCCGTGGCAGTAGTTTGGGAAGCTGCTGTCAAAGTGTCCAAAAAGATTTCTCTTAGTATACTGTCATCCCCCAGCGGTTACAGATATAATTTTTATAAAATACATTAAGGGCAGACACCCAAAACCGAGGTCTTTGATGTCTGCCCTCTTGTAATAGAATGAATCACCCGAAGACATATTTAGAATGGATTACTTGAAGCCGGGGCTTTTATTGAAGTGATCAGATCCATCCATTTATACATATACCAGTTTCCGTCCTTAGATGATTTATAAACATCGATCCATTTACCACTGTCAGAAGCCTTGCAATAGATAAAGGCTCTATACTGATCAGGAGATGGTATGGAAGGATTTGCTGGAATGTATATCTGATCTTCATCTACTACAGAATCCTGAGTTAATGTAATTGAATAAGGCTGTGAAGGTGTGTAGTCATTCGCCGGAGTTGCACCATTTAAGAATGCATTTCCAAGATAGAGATACTGTTTACTCTTCTTCATTTGCTCTGCTAATCTCTGCTTCTCATAAACAGATAACTGCTTGTTGCATAAATATCCGATCATTTCTTCGCAATCTGTCTGATTTTCCGGTTTCCAGGTTCGAAGTGACATGATATAAAGAGCGAGCACCTTATATCTTCCATCATCACCGCTGATGTTATACTGCTTCAATTCTTCCACGTTTGTTGGAATTGTGCTGAAAGTATAGGTATAAGTATTCAGAGGAATCTCGATCACTACAGATTCGCCAGCTTCATTCTTGACTGACCGCTTCCCTTTTATAACTCCTTTCGAAAGAACTGGTTCAGTCTGAGGCTTTGTTTCCATGGTAACTGTAACTGTGCATGTAAGAACAATCCCTGCATCTACTTTGATTTCTGTTGTTCCAACATTAATTGCATGTACCTTTCCCTGACTGTCTACCTCTGCAATATTCTTGTTTGAACTGGTCCATACAGGCAGATGCTTAGGATCTTGTACGCTAAGCTGATAATATTCACCTTTACGCATATTTAAAGATGTTGCACTTAGTACTGGTGTTTTTGCTGGAGCTGCGGTAGGTGTTGCTGTAGGCTCTGCTGGCGGATTTACCGGAGCAGAAGGTGTTGTAGGTGCTGGCTTTGCAGGTGCTTTTTTACTCTTAACAGTAACCTTGCACTTATATGTTTTTTTGCCAACCTTAGCTTTAATATATGCAGTTCCTTTTTTCTTTGCTGTAACGACACCCTTTTTATTAACAGTTGCCACTGATTTCTTTGTGGAGGACCATTTCACTTTCTTTTTTGTGCCTTTTATCTTTAACCGGTATTTCTTGCCTTGGGTCAAGGTAAGCTTTGTTTTGTTCAGTTTGATCTTCGCGGCACTTACAGATGTGGTATCCACTGCCAGACACATTACTACAAGTAAGAATGTAGTAAGCAGTACGCTGGCTTTTTTTAATGACTTTTTACCATTTCTCATAAGCATTTTCTCCTTCCTTATAAACAATACTGTCCTTTTTATTCTTATTATACATAGTTGTTTCTGATTTGCACTAGCACTTCTGACAGTAATCGAAAAGGATTATAAAAATGCTGCTACGCATATATCATTTATTCATCCGCCTGTTCTGCCAATTTATTTCCTCTACAACGTATAACAATCATATCGAATCGCTTTTCCGCTTAACGTATAAGAAGGCTTCCTTCCTGCCAGAAATTCACTTTTCAGCGGTCGTTTTACAATGATCTTATCCGGGTCTGCGCTGATAGCGGCGTCGAAAAGGTCGGTCTCTTGGGAGCATGGGGGCTCCAGCTTCTGGATGAGCTGCAGTTTTTTGTTGATCAGGCTGGACTTCTGTCTTGCGGGGAACATGGGATCCAGGTAGATGACGTCTACAGGATCCAGGTGTGCAGGCATTAATTCCACACTGTTGCCTTCTGCCAGCTTCATACGGGCAGCGATCTCTTTCAATACGGGATGCTTCTTTGCCCGGAGCAGGGCATCCTTCAAAAGAACAGCGATCACTGGATTCTGCTCATACAGAGTTACCTCATACCCCTGGGCTGCCAGAAGAAATCCATCCTCTCCCATACCTGCTGTGGCATCTATCGCCTTGCGCCCTGGCTTTTCTGATTTGGAAGCCCGTACCAGCATTTCATGCTGTAATCTTCCGTTGGTCACCCGGTGAAGCATATTCTCGAAATCTCCCTGATAAGTCAGACCATATCCGGTTAAAGAAACACCTTTGGAATTAAAAAGCACCGTCAGGTGTTCTCCCGGCTTTTCAGCGATTGGGGTATTTGTGCGCCTGGAAAAAGCTTCAGCCATATCTCTTGCGCCACCTTTTTCAAGGCAAACTACAATTTTTTCACTCATGTTCTCTTCTCTTTCTTTGTATCATATAAGTATTATAATTGTTGGCTTCTTTCATTACATTTTCTCAATTAGCTTGGAGTACACATGTTCTACAAACCATGGTTCTGTAGATTTCTTCAGCGCTTCTTCAGGGGAAAACCAGGCGACACCGCTGTTCTCGTCGGCTTTTATGGAGACAGCTTCCTCAGAATCTGCTTCCAGCAGATATGTTACATTCAAATGTAAATGGCTGGACACATATTTTCCCTTTTTCACATGTCCATCTACTGTAAGGGATTCCAAAGAAAAAATCTCCTCAGATACAGGACTGACATGGGAAATCCCCGCTTCCTCTTTCACTTCCCGAAGGGCAACTGCAAGTAAATCCGTCTCCCCGTCCGCATGTCCTCCCAGCCAGGACCAGGAATTATAAATATTGTGATAAACCATGAGAACTTTGCTTTTATCCGGATTTACCACCCAGGCAGAAGCGGTCATATGTGCCACCGTGTTTTCTCTGGAAAAAGCATTGGTATTATTTCTGATCCAGTTCAGAATAAGCTGCTTATCCGTCTCTTCTTGTTCATTGAAGGGGGTATAATGCTCAATTTGGTTAAGTAGTTCCTGTCTGTTCATTATAGAGTGCTCCTTTTTAGTGGTCTTGTAGAATAGTATAACATAAGCAGATATTTATTTACACCTGAAAAGGAAGTATCTTTGTTATTCAAAAAGCTGTTTAGCGTTTTCAAGATTGGTCTTTCCCTTTATCTTTAGCAACACCTTTGTTACAGTCAGCGCAATGCCAGATTCGCTGCACAGAATTCTTACCTGGGAGAGAGGGATATAGATCTGATCATCTTCTCCGGGGAGTATTGCAACAACTTTACAAGGAAGACTGGACATTGGTGAAATATTATTTCCGGGACTGTCCATAGTCGTGAAACTACTGTCGGAAATGGAACTGCTGTATTCAGTAGAACTTTTATTTGAATCGATACTGTCTAATGTATATGTAATGGCAAGCTGTTCTCCCATCTTCAGATATTTATTCTGCTGTTTCTTTGAAATGGTATGTCCATTGGAGTCTTTCATATTTTCCAGAGAATTGCTCCCCAGCAGTAAGCGTGGAGTGTTTCCTAAATTGTCTTGCCCGGAAATTTCCGTAAAAGCATTCAGATCAATTCCACAAAATACGGTAGTTTTTGTATAGTCTTCTATTTTTATGGTTACTGGAATTTCCACAACTGGCCAGATTTCCTGAAGCCCATTTATTTTCGAAGCTTTTTTCAGGAAATTCTGGTCGTAACTGAGATTTCCAAGGGAAATTAAGATTGTATACTGCTGCTTCTCTTTCTGTATTTCATAGGTAAGCCTGAGAAAAAAGAAAAGAGTCAGTGAAATGAGAATCATCAGAAAGCAGGTGAAACCGTTTATTTTTTTCTTTCTCAACGGGATGCCGCCTTTCTTGCTTCTTCCAGAAGGACAGATTTTTTATGTAATCTGGACATGAGAAACAGAACGATGATGATAAACAGAACCGCCAGAAGTGCAAAAATGGAGTACCACCAGCTGTTAGTCTCTTCCTGAGAATCCTCAACTTTTAGAGACTGAATCTGGGATTCCTTGATTTCGGAGGAAAAATCGACAGCTGTCTGGTAGGAGTTACCTGTGGAATCTTCGTAGATGAGAATCAGTTTTCCTGTAATTTGATCTGGTGAAATAGATGTATTCTGAGAAGTAGCATCATTTTCATCTGATATATCTGATACATTGTCAGATAAACTTCCTGCTTCTGCAACAGACTGCGATTTAGAACTTTTATTTCCGGTGCTTCCTTTTACATATACTCTTATTGTACCATCAGATGCAGTTCCCTCATCTACATTTCCCAGAAATGCAGTCTCTTTTGGAGATAATCCATCTGCTTCTAATTTCACTTTGGCATTATAGATTTTATCCCTTCCAAGATTCAATGCTTTCACAGGAATTTCTACAGTATCCATTGTATAAAATACCGAAGGAATGTCAGACACTTCTAATTCTGCATGTACAGGCTGTGACACTTTAAAAGTCAGAGTTTCTGTACTATTGGCACTGGAGGCTTTGGAATCTTCATATTCCAGAGAAAATAGGATTGTTACCTGACCTGGCTCAGTATCTTCTGCGATAGATAAATTCTGCGTTAAAGTAATGGCTTCGCCAGGTGTCAGCCTCTGTACATAAAAAGAATTTTTATCAAATTCAATTCCTTTTGTTTCTGTGGAAAGAGAAATTTTCAGTCCATATACGTTCTGACTGCGGCTCTTATTTCGAAAGGTTACGGACATTTCCCGTGTGCTGCCAGCTTTTAGTGTCTGGCTGGAAAGATTACTGTCTTCCAATAGCAGCTGAGGCTTGTGGAGAACCTTTTCTCCGGAGGAATTACCTCCGTCTGTACTGCCGGCATAGACCTCTCCATAAGAAGTATCTCCAACACCCATAGCATCATCACCGGCAGGCTCTGCATTACTGCTGTCTGTATTGCCAGACCCATTTTCAATAATAACATGAATGGGATTATTTTTTGGAGAAGAATCGTCACCGGATATGAATCCGCCCAGATCCGGGTCCGGATTGGAATCTGGGTTAGAATCCGGGTCAGAACCCGAGTCAGAATCGGAATCTGGATCCTGGTTCATATCTGGTACAGTTTCCACTTCATCTTCAAAAACTGTTTCTGTATTTTCAATATCAGCTTCCTGTGCAGAAACTGCAAATGGGGATATAAGAAACAGGATACTGGCAATTAATGCAGTAATCAATACGATGCTGTCTGTTTTAACGGCAAATACAGAATTTTTTTGTAATTGTTCTTCTTTCATGTTCAGCCTGTCCTTTCCTTCAGGATTCCTCCGTCCATTTCATATACATGGTCACAGAGAATACGGATATCTTCTTCGTTATGACTGGCGAGAAGGATGGTCTTACCGGCAGCTTTTAGTTCCAGAAGAAGCTTTCGGATTTCTGCTGCGCCATGTTTATCCAGTCCGTTGAAGGGTTCATCCAAAATGAGAAGACGGGGATCCTCCATAATGGCCTGGGCGATTCCAAGACGCTGGCGCATTCCAAGCGAATACTTTCCAACCGGTTTTTTCATATCGGGATCCAGGCCGACTTTTCGAAGAATAAGGCGGATATCTGCCTTGGAGATCAGTTTTTGTATATTCGCCAGAATTTCCAGATTCTTCATTCCTGTATATTGTGTAAGAAAACCGGGCGTCTCAATGATAACGCCAAGGCTTTCCGGAAAATCGGTGTCTTTTCCGATCTGTTTTCCTGATACATGGATGGTTCCGGTTGTAGCCGGCAGAAAACCACAGATACATTTCATAAGAACTGTCTTTCCGGAACCATTATTTCCAACAATGCCATATACCTGTCCGTAATTCAGATCAAGATTTACTTCTTTTAGAACAAGGTCTTCACCGAAACGTTTAGTAACATGACTTATTTGTACACATGGAATTGGCTTTAATACTTTATTGTGATTTACACTGTTCATATAATCGTTTTCTTTCCCATTTAAATCCTTTTGATTTTAGATCCTTTCAATTTCCCAAAGGCAGGACTACATTTTTATTTTCAGAAATGAGGTCTGATATCTCAAATTTCTTCAATTTTATCATATAGTACACTTCCCAGAACCGGGATCAGTACAAGTAGAAATAATAACAAAAATAACCATAAACCAGTCTGGTATGGTCCCCAGTTTCCAGAAGGGGTAATCCATTCTGGCGGGTAAAACCAGAGTTGTTCTTTAAAATATCGTTGGTGTAAAATAATTCCGAAGTAATAACTTATAAAAGGAATTCCGTAAGCCATATAAGCAGATTGACACAGAGTTCCGCAGATACCTCCAAGGGTACTTATGATTCCTCCAAGGATGCTCATGCGGAGAGCTTTCATTAGAAACTCTGTCAGCAGATCTTTTGGAATATTTCCTTTTACTTCCATAGGATAAAATATAACAAAATTAACTAAAAGCACTGTTATGACTGCCAGTAACCAGACCAGAAAACCAGACATCAGAATAGAAAAAATCTTTCCTTCCACATATTGATTGCGGCTGGTTCTGGGTAGAGCAGTTTTTAGGAATCCGCTTCTATACTCTTGCAGGAAAGAATCACTCCAGGTAAGCACTGCTGCTATGGGTAAAATGAAAGATACAATCTGACCTTTTATAGCGCTATCCAGAAGGTTTATAAAAGCACCACAAGTCAAAGGTTTCTTCAGACTGGGGTAGGTTTGTCCAAAGAGAAGAGCTGCACAAGCAATCAGCCAGGCTGCCAGAAAATTTTTGGATGTAAGCATACGTTTCATCTCACCACTCATGATTTTTCTCCCAGAAATTCAAACGGATATTTCTTCATTCTGCGAAGCGCCAGAATAACCAGTATTACTACCAGAATAAGAAAAAATACACAGGATTGCCAGAGCTTTGGGAGTAATGGATCATAGCCCAGATTATGTTTCCCATAGACGGCCTGGTTTAAGGGACTGATCCAGCAGATCAGTACGTTTATCTGATACATCTCATACTTTTCTTTATGTAAAACAGCTGCCAGTACATTGGGATCCAGAAGAAATCCATAGATACTGTAAAACAGACCAGCTATCATGCCTTTTGTTTTTCCTTTGGAGAGATTCCCCACCAGAATTACAAAGCTTAAAGTCAGGGAATAGCAAAAAAGCAAAAGGAATACCTGCAGCATACAGCCATAAGGTGAAATGCTTTCCATAACACGTACTGTAGATGGCACCTGCAGATTCTTTCCAAGATCAGAGTATCCAAGCATTGCTGCTGTGTCACTCCACAGATTGCCTGGATAGCTGTCCTTCATGCACAGCACAGAAGTAAACAAAAGCATAAAACATGTATATAAAATCGTTACGAATGTAATATAGACAAACTGGCCTAAGAGCCATTTCTTCTTGGTGGTACGGATCAGCTGATAAGGAGTGACTGGTGTCATTTTCGGCAGGTCGGAGAACAGCAAAAGCAAAAGCATGGAACTTAGAAGCACTGCTGTTCCATCCCCGAAGGTCCACAGGAAAGGTTCAATTGCCTGTACAGGCGTATTGTAGTTATCCATAACAACCATGATTCTTCCTGTAAGCAGAAAACTGAGCACAAATTCCAGAAAGAGGGTAAAAATCACTTTGGGATTACGGAAAAAGCCGAAGAAATTGTAGCGTACAATTCCAAGTGTCTGCTTCATATCAGTATCCCAGACTACGGTCTATAATACTTCCGTCTACTGCATTGATGGTAAGAAAGCTCCAGGTAGGCCAATCTGTCGTATCTGAGTAGGTTTCGCCATCATATTCGGAGTCAATCTTGCGGGATCCGAAGAAATCCCAGACAGGAACCAGAAGACCGGTATGGGCATCTGTGGATGGCTCATAAATTCTGGCATAGCCAAGAACGATACGGTCAATATTGAATACCCTGGAATTTTCATAGGTAAGGTTGTCCGCGTTGGTGACGATCATCATTTTTTCGTAGATATTCATGATCTCGCTGAATGGAAGCAGGCTTAAATTCTCAGTCTTAGTTTCTCCGATGGTGTATGGATTGCAATAAGTCATGCTGTCGATTCCGTCTGCATTTACATAAAAATAAAGGTTTTCGTAAGCCCAGGTTTCCATAGTACTGTCCATGTCTTCAAGCGCTCCACCTGCATCCATGGTATAGGTAAGCGGAGTTCCATTTATGGTACGGCTGTAGTAGATAACATAACCACTTCCGAGATAACTGGAGTTATCATCTGTTCCAATGGACGTCTGAATCGCATAATCCCATCCGCATTGGTTTAAATCGTCAAGGCCCATGGCATCTGCTTTTTCCTGGGCTAATTTCTTCGCGTCATCCAACGAAATTCCAATAGATTTTTCGGTAGGTTTTTCATATGGACTGCTGCTGGAATAATCGGACCAGACAGCGTCAGAAGGGATTTCTTTACCGTCTTTTTGGGCTATCTTCTGGATTCTTACTTCCAAAGAATAGGCTCCCCAGGAAGAGGTACGATAAGAATATTGGGAGCCGTCATCTAACTGGGCGATACCGGTAAAAGCATTGTCCTCCATAACTTCACCAGTACTGCTGTATGTCTGCACTCCCACGGCAGGTCTTCCTTCTACCAGATTTCTCGTTTCAGGTGCAGATTCATACTGGCTTTCCCAATAATCAATGTCATCGTAAATATCATATACGAGATTGCCATTATCATCGGTTCCCCAATTATTGGGATCCAGATTACCGTTGGCAACATCTTCTTTTAATTCATCGATTTTTTTCTTGATCTCATCCTTTGTCTGTACATAATAGCTGTCTGCAGTGTAAATCTTCGCATTTGAGAAAAAGGCATCTGTGATACCATCAAGAAGATCCTGTGTGACCGCAGCTGGTGTAACAGAAATTGCAGATATCTTTTCCACATCTGGTATTTCCACAGCTGCATCCGTATTTACCACAAGCTTGGATGTGTCGTCTGTTACCTGACTTTTGTAAGTCTCAGGCGCATTGATCAGGTCGCGGATAGTGGTTCTGGCAGCCGAGGTATGATCTGTATGAACGTCAGTGGAGGCAGCAGTATCACTTGTAGCAGTACTTTCAGAAGCAGTTGTCTGATCAGCGGAGGAGGCATTTCCTGCCATATTGACATCCTTGTCATCCGCTTCTTTGTAAGAATCCAGTGCTTTATTTCCCTTCTGCCTTACAAGGGAAGATTCTGGTGTCTGTGCACATCCCGCTAACATTCCCATGCAGAGAGTAAGTCCAATCATTCTTTCTATATTCTTTCTCATTTGTTTGAAGTCTCCCTTTCGATGTTTGAACATAACCGGAGATTTAGGGGAACGGGTGTTTGATATTGCTCATAGTAATCACCGGTCATGTTCTGATATAGATTATAGTACTTGGAATTACACCAAATCTTCCGTAAATTGTAACTGAATTGTAATCTGGCAAGAATTTCTTTACCATTCAATGAATACACAGGTTCCCTTTCCTATTTCACTTTCAATTTTCATTTGAAATCCATGTATATCCGCGATTTTTTTACAAAGTGCAAGTCCAAGTCCCACACTTCCATTTGCCCGGGAACGGGATTTGTCAACCATATAAAATGCCTCTGTCACTTTATCAAGATCTTCAGCTGGGATTCCTTTGCCAAAATCCTGGACCATCAGTTTCCCAGCCGTTGCTGCCAGTATGAGTTTGGAATTGTCCGCGGAGGCTTTTACTGCGTTGTCAATAAAATTGTTTACCAGACTTAACATAAGATCTTTGTCAAAGTTTTTCTTCAGATCAGCAGGTTCACACTGAAGTTCCAGACAGATATTCTTCTCCTTCAGACGGCAGAGGTTTAGCTGTCTGGAATCCTCCAGAAAAGCTTTCACTGAATTTTCTGTTGGGGCAAAACGTGATTCTCCAGTTTCATATAATCCGGTAAGTTCCAGCATTTTTACCGAAAGTCGGGACAGTCTGCGGCATTCACTGGAAATATAGGAGAGAGCTCTCTCCTGCTGCTGTCTTTGCAGGCGCACTGTGAGAAGGGTATCTGCATATCCCAGGATAGAGGTCATAGGTGTTTTCAGCTCATGGGCAAGACTTCCCATTAACTGTCGTTGTGTATGGTTTACAGTGGAAAGGCATTCAATCTGTTCTTTAACCTTGGAGGACATCTGATTAAAGCTTTTGCCAACCTGCGCCAGTTCCGTATCTCCTTCCGCAGGAACTTGTATATCATAGTTGCCTTCAGATACAGAAACCGCAGCTTCCCTTAATTTTGTAAGGGGTGCCATAATTTTCAGCAGGCTGAAAAAAAGAATTGTTCCGGTTAACAGAAGAAGAACCAGCGTCAACATACCCGCCTGATAAAAAAGGATCCTGTTACTCTCCAGAACATCAGAAACGTCTTTATAAGTGACAATCTGATAATTCAGATTTGTAGTTGACTCTGTGGAGGAATAAAAAAAAGCAACAGTGTTTTACCGTCGGCTTTGCTGATAAGGGGATCACAGATATAAGTATCCGCGTCATACCATTTTCCGTGTAATTCCACTTCTCCCAGTTGTTCCTGGATTCCCTGAACATCGAAGTCATAGGCGGTACCGTTGTAAAGTTCTTCATCATTCTGATATAGAACAGCACTGTCATGGAAAATCTGTCGGAAAGCGTAGATAAGAATTCGGTTTCGGACTTTCTCATCGGAATTAGCGGACTGACTGCTTGTAAGTCTTAATTTCTCCTCAAATTGTAAAAGATTATTCTGAAATTTGGTATATTCATAGTTATTGATATACTGAATACTCTGATTCTTCCAGCGATATGAAGTATAGAAAAAAACAGCGGAGGATAAAATCAGGATCACGCAGACCACCTGTAAAAAGATTTTTGTAAAAAGCTTCAAAATTCCACCTCCAGTCGGTATCCAATGCGGGGAATGGTTTTGATCCTGTTCTGCCAGCCCAGCTTCTTGCGGATACGTCCCACATGTGCATCTACTGTTCTTGTTTCTCCTTCGAATTCTACGCCCCAGAGACCGGCCAGAAGCTGCTCTCTTGTAAGAGCTTTATTGGGATTGCGGACGAACATCATAAGGCAGTTGTATTCCATTGGTTTCAGGTAAATTTCCTCTCCATTTCTGGTAACGGTATGGCTTATGGTGTCTATGGTAATATTGTTAATCTGTATCTGCTCCTGTAAATTTCCATGACGTTCCAGTACTTTCTCCAGGCGGACCATCACTTCCAGCATCTCGAAGGGCTTTACAATATAGTCTTCGGCACCTTCTTTAAGGCCTTTTACTTTGCTTGCGATGTCGGCTCTGGCGGTGAGAAAAATGACGGGAATGCCGTAGTGATTCAGTTCTGGTAAAAGGGTATATCCATCTTTTCCAGGGAGCATAATATCTACAAGGGCGCACTGGAACTCATGATCCCAGGCAATTCCTTCGCTGGCGTCATTGCCGTCCAGGTAGCTTACGGTCTGGTAGCCGGTGACTTCCAGGTTCATGCAAAGTAAGTTATTGATTGCTGGTTCATCTTCTATTACAAGTATTCTGGCTTTCATTTCGGGTCCTTTCTTGTATACTCTGAAAAATAATCCTTATTTGATGTACTGGTTCTATTATACATGTTTTGGTAGTGATAAATGTAACCATATTGTAAAAAGCAGATATAGGGAAAAGTTGTGTGCGTTATTGATGGAAATGTGGCAGACTTTAAAGCTTTGTAGATATGGAGGCAGTCCTTATACAATCGCCCCACCTGAGATGGGTGGGGCGATTAAAAAATTATAGTATTTATTCAGCAGGTATTATTTCGCGAAGTGGTAACTGAGAAGTACAGAACAGTTACAAATTATTTACATGGAAATCAGTCCAAATGCATTTGCTACAGAGCTAAGCAGGATAATTGCTGCAAATATCGGGCAAAGATATTTGATCATGAAGTTAAAAATCTTTTTCCTGCGGAAAGTTCCGCCTTCAGCTACTACTTCCTCCTCAATCTTTTCCACTCCCACTTTTCTGGAAATTAAAAGACAGGTTGCAAGTGCGGCAATTGGCATCATTACAGAATTGGTGAGGAAATCAAAGAAATCCAGAAACTGCATTCCAATGATTTTTACAAAGCCAAGCGGTCCATATCCAAGGGAAGAAAGAGTTCCAAGAAGAATCATGATCACACCAACAATAACGGTTGCTTTCTTTCTGTGCCATCTCAGTTCGTCCTGGAAGGTAGATACAGCGCTCTCCGTCAGGGCAATAGAGCTGGTAAGAGCTGCGCACAGCACCAGTACAAAGAACAGAATCCCAATGGGAGTTCCAAACCCCATACTGGCAAATACCTTGGGAATGGTGATGAACATAAGCGCCGGTCCTGCCTGTAAAGTATCCGGATCTCCACCGGAGAATGCAAACACAGCCGGAATGATCATCAGACCTGCCATAATGGCAATTGCAGTGTCAAACACTTCTACATTCTTGGTGGAACCTTCGATAGATACGTCCTTTTTCATATAAGAGCCAAAGGTTACCAGAATTCCCATGGCAATAGACAGGGAATAAAACATCTGACCCATGGCGGCTACCACTGTCATCCAGGAGAAATTCTCAATATTTGGTACCAGGAAATATTTCACTCCTGCAAGGGCACCTGGTCTTGTAACAGAGTAAACAGTAATAAGCACAGATAAAAATACCAGAACCGGCATCATAAATTTGGAAACGCGCTCTACTCCGTTTCGGACTCCTGCATATATGATTGCAACTGTTAAAAATGCAAAAATAAGGAAACAGACCTCTGTGGAGGTACCATTCGAAATAAACTCAGAAAAATATCCGTCTTCTGCCAGCTTCTGGCTGTTACCTTTTATATATTCGATCAGATATTTGATAACCCATCCGCCGATAACGGAATAGTATGGCACGATCAGGACTGGAATGATGGCATTGATCCAGCCACCAAAGGACAGCCATTTAGACTTGCCAAATTTTCCAAAAGCACCTACCGGACTTTTTCTTGTCATTCGGCCAAGGGCGGTTTCGGCGACAATCATAGAGTAGCCAAAAGTAAGTGCCAGAATAATGTAAATCAGTAAAAATATTCCACCGCCGTACTTTGCCGCAAGGTAAGGAAATCGCCATATATTTCCCAGTCCGACGGAAGCTCCGGCAGCAGACAGTACAAATCCCAGTTTACCGGAAAAAGTACTTCGTTCATGATGATGTTTTTCCATAAATTTTTCCTTCCAAATTCGTAAAATTTGTTTTTGCTTTTTATAAACTCCAACTCTTATGATGATAACATGGTTTTGTGTTAAAGGCAAACAATATATATAAAATAACAGCAATAACAAATAACAAATAATACAAAAACGAGGGAGAAATTATTGATTTTAATAAAATAAGATCTTATAATTAAGATTATCAATTAACATATATATGTTATGGAGGGTGCAGATTATGAATGAAGAATTGTTTAATGAAGCAACGAAATCGAATGTTCTCACTAAGAAACTGATCGACCAGCTTCTGGAGAGCATGACCTACAGCAGCATTTCCTTTATCAACTGGACCATTGAGACTTTGTCTCTGATCAAGGCGCGTCTGCAGCGCGGAGACCGGATTACAGACGAAGTCAGCGGAGAGGTTTATACCTTATACTCTTTCCAGCAGTTTGTGGAGAAGAATTTTTCTACTTATATAGCAAGCCAGGTATTTAAAGAGACTTCTAAGCCGGAGAAAATTTACTTTTCTCTGAAACCGTGTGAAGAGGGATACAGTCTGGTTGCTGCTGATTCTGACAGTAATAAGACCTATTCCTGGATCTCCAGCCTGAGTAAACGTTTCTCATTGGTAGAAATGATCGCCACAGGAATTGTATATGTAAAAGATACACGTACGAATACTTATCAGCCATTTATTTCCGGAAATGGCAAATATTGTAAGTATGATAAAGAGAAGGGAATTCTTGTAGAAATTTAATTATATTAACTGCCAGAGCGTGTTTGAAAAGGGCTTTCTGCAAAAGCTCCCGCAAAGTGGGGCGTGCAGATTGCGGGAATGATTTAGCGAATACGCTTTAGGTTATCAGACATAACAGACGGACACAGATTGCAAGGACTGCTTTAGCGAAATTTCAGCAAAGAAGTCCTTGCAATCTGTGTCCATTTTATTACATTCTAAGTTTTTTATGAAACTCCCGGATAGTATCATTGCTGTTAAAAATAAACATTCCTGCAAATACCAGCAGACTGATTCCTGTGCATACCACAGATGGGTATGGGAAACGGATCTGGTGAAAAAACATAAGGATCAGCGGTACCAGACCAGCAAAAGTAGCCTGAACAAGGTAAAACAGATACTCTTCTTTTTCCAGCTTTTGTACTTTTACGATCACAGGTATAGAGCCAAGCACTGCAAGAGCGCCAAATGGAAGGACAAAATCCAGAGACCATCCATGCCATCCGGTATATTTGTCCCACAGAACCGCGATAATAGTTACCAGGATCAACTGTATGATCTCGTTTTTTAAGATATTCCTCCGTTTGGCATAAGCAACCGCTACGATTAGCCATCCGCAAAGACAGCCAGCTGCGGCGAACCAGAACCAGTCCAGTTTTTCCCGTGTAAGGTAATTGATCATGCCGCAGAGAATTGCAGCTGCAATGCAGACAAAATTGAAAACCTGCACGATTCTCTGCGCCTCCTTTTTCTCTTTCAGGGAACAGCCGGGGAAATTATTGGTTTTTTCTGTATAAGGAATTTCTTCTTTTTTCAGCATGTTCAGAAAATTTCGCTGAATATTATCCTTGGGAAGCTTGGAGGTAAATCCAAGAACCATTTCGTTTTCGTAAGAACAGGAACAAAGCTGCATGGAGTTGGTACTTGCGAAAATTCCGAAACGGTCAATG